>NZ_QQAY01000017.1 GCF_003350505.1 Falsibacillus pallidus | reverse complement strand
TCTGATCTTTCGCCACGTTTATACACGCCCTTTTTATAGTTGTATAGATTTAAACATGACGCCACTACCTGTGTCCACTTTTTATACTAACTTCAATAGCAGGAGATTCCGGCGCATAGAACGAGCCAGATGGCGCATAAGCGACTAAGTCTGGCGCATAGAGCATATAGAGAGGGCAAATCACCATGTTTTCCCATGCTCTTTTCTCCATCTGCCAATCAAATGTCCCGAGTTTCTCTAGATTTTAGACATTTCTATCATGAAAATATAAAAAAGAGCGGACGAACCGCTCTTTTCATTTCCTTCTATTAAGCTTGAGTACCTGCAGCGCCGTCTGTTCCATTTCCAGGAATAACGAGGGAGCCGTCTACTTGAACTTGTTGAACTTGAAGAACTTTTAAAGAAAGGTCTAATACGATTTTTTCGCGAAGTGTATCGAAAGCAGCTTGCGGATCTACCATAGTAGGAGAGAAGTCGATTTCATAGAAATCAGCTCTTACTAGTTCGCAATAAGGCTGTTCGTTGTAGTAGTTAGTGTTTTCAAAGTAATACTTGTCCAAACGAGGGAAGTCGCCATTGTTTGGATTGATGAATCTTGCTCTGTCTTCAGTGGAGCTGCTCCAGATTGGGAATGAAGTGAAGTCACCAGCTGTCAATTCAGTGAAACCAGAGAAGTGAAGGTTGGCTACACGGTCATAAAGAACGCCGTTGCAGCTGTCGGATGCATATTCAATGTTCTTTCTGATATAGCCTTCTACGAATAATTTTGCTCTAGTTACAAAACGGAAGTCAGTTCCTGGGATTGGCTGGAATTCTACTGGAATCAATTTGCATTGAGTCAATAGTACATCTTTAAGCACACGCTTGATTTCTGTTGCTGGCGGATTCAATGGGATGTCTGCTTCAGTTACGACTTGGATTGTTCTTTCAGCTACGGCTACAGGGACTTTCAATGTTGGAGTTGCAGCTTGTGTTACCAATGGAATTGCTTGGTTAGTAAGATATGCTTGTTGTCTTGCATCAACTTGACATGGGACAACGATAGGATCTCTTGAGCTTCCTTGTCCACTTACTCTTTTTGCATTTGTCATACTATTTGTTCCTCCTAAATAATTTATATATTTGAAAGTTGATCAACTTACATTAATAACTTATTCAGGAGGAAACTTTTCGTATAGTCAAAAGGTACAAGGCATTTATATCATTTTTAGCTTTTCTATCATTTTTTTGATTGTTTAAAGGGAAGCCCGAACAACCTGGGATTGCAGAAGCTCCAGCATGATGTTTAAGTTGATCTTTTCATCCAATCTGCTAGGCTTTTTCTTGTATTTGAAATCCGTAAAGTTGATGGACTGCTCGATTTCCCCTTCGAAGAATAAGCGCCCCTTCTTCGCTTCCTTCCATCCCTTTTCGTTTGGCGGTGTGAATTCTGTCGGGAGAAATTTGCATTCTGTCAGCTTCACAGTATTAGAGATTTCCAATAAATCCTTTAGCTCATCTTTGAATACTATAGACTCCTGCAATGTGATTTCAATGGCATATTCACCGAGCACAACGGGTACTCTGATTGAAATTCCATCTTCCCTTTTTTCAATCTCATCTTCACTTTCGGCGTTAAAGGAAGATTTCAGCAAAGTAATGGAGACAGGAGCTGATGGTCTTTCAATTTCTACTGGATTATCCACTATTTCAATCAATTCGCTGACTTCTGAACTGATTAGCTGACAATAAGGCTCCTCCGGGTATAGAGATTTCACATGCAGGAACCTTGTATGGATATCAGGACGGAGCTTATCCTTAGTATCAATGAATGTAGAAGATTCTACTATTTCTCCGGCGAAAAGGGCACATTTTTGAAAATGGGTGATTTCTACTGAACCTTGAAATGGTATGGAATGCTTGATATGGCGGATTATTGATTCCTGTTCATGTGCTTCCACCATCTCGAGGAGCCATTCTTCAGTCGCCACATCCTCTATGCCAAGAACACCTAAATCCAATGGAAAGGAAGGATTTGATTTCACCTTAGCTTTTGGAGTGACTGGTTCTGGTTCTCGTTCTGGCTCCGGTTCCTTTACTGCTTCTTCCTTCATCATTGGTTCATCGATTTCTTCCTCGATATACCCTTTAACGTTTTTTTCCGGCTCCCTTTTTTCAACGGTCCGCTTTTCCACAGGTACCGTTCCGAGAGGTGCCATGTTTACCTTGGAAGCATCCTTTTCATCTTGATCTTCAAGAATAAATGTTTTTGTGCAGCACCCTTTGTAGACGGATTGATTCATCGGCACTGCCACATTCATTTTATTCATCCATGGTGAATTCACTCTCTTCACTTCCCTGCAAGCATTTTACTTTATTCGTATGCCGCAGAATTTCATTTTGCTTCAAAGAACAAGGGCATTCGCTGATAAATGGGCCTTTGTCCTGTCTATTTTAAAGCTGCTTAAAATATTTTTTAGGACATGAAACATTTTCCAATTCCCTCCGTCTTTATTTTTGATGAATATTAAGGGGGAACTTCAATGAAAAAATGGATCTTGATTTTGGCAGCTGTACTCTCGTTATTTACTTTCAGCATGGGAGCCTCTGCTAAAACAACCGGTAATCTCACCACCAGCAAAGCTCTAAACTTGGCACTTGAAGCGAGGAAGCATTATTGGAGCGCCATGAGCGGCCACAATCCTGAAGCAGAAAATGCCAAATGCACAGATGGGAGCTTCGATTATAAAGGAACGGATTACCGCTATTTCTGCAGCGATTTGGGAACTAAAAAGAAATTCACGAAGTATATGAATAAAGTGTTTACAAGGAATGCAATCAAAAAAGGGATCAAAAAATATTCCTTCATTGAATACAAAGGCAAGTTTGCCCAGCCAAATGCAGACGGCGGAAGCCTCCTTGAATGGGATAAAGCAAAGGGAAAATTGATTTATCAGCGTAAAGATATCCGACTGTACGAATTCACTGTTCCTGTCGGGGAAACAAAAGAGGTTTCAAAAGAAAAAGTGACGTTTGTCAAAGTAAATGGCGAGTGGCTGATCAATGCCATTGATGCGGTCAGATAAAAAAATCACAGCATCCTTTCCATTTGGGAAGGATGTTTTTTTATTTGCAGCGGCTGTCTTTCTCCACGTTTCGATCTTCCTTCACTAAATTCGAGCAATCTTGCAACGCTTAACGAAAATCCGTGTCTGGATTTGTAGATATTTTTGTTGTTTTAAATATGAAAAATAGCGGTAAAAAGTAATAAAATGTTAAATGGATTTGAAAGGAGCGTGAAGACATGAGGATTAAAGTTGGAAGCTGGAGAATGCTTTCTTCACAGGACAAGCTTTTCCTATTAAAAGCCATCAGCCAAAGAAGCAGACAAATGAAAAGCGCCTGAGCCTGAGGAGTGGTTTACGATATGCAGAACAATTGCCCAATGCTGAAATAGGCTTCGCCTGCCGACAAGGGACAAGCGAAGCCTATTTAAATTTTGCCTTAAATCAGATTATCTTGATCCTTCAGCCTTAAGCAGCAATTCTCTTGCCAAAGTTGAAAGGCTTTCTGTTGTTGCGTTGACTTCTTTTATGGATTGGACAATAGTATCCAAGTCGACTTTGTTCCGATCGAACATCGTCAAATACTGTTCCATTTCCATCTTCATTGTCATCAGCCCGCCTTTGACTTGGCCGATTTTAGACTGTGATTCCTTCGTATACGTATTCATTGATTGCATGATGTGGACGAGATCCGTAATTTGTGTGTCGCTTTCTTCAATCAGCGATTTAATCTGGCTGCTCATCCCTTTGGAATTTTCAGCAAGCTTTCGAACCTCTGTCGCTACGACAGCAAATCCTCTTCCTTCATCCCCTGCTCGAGCCGCTTCAATGGAGGCATTCAAAGCCAGGAGATTCGTTTGATCCGCGATATCCTCAATCCCTTTTGTCATCGTAATGATTTTCTCAGATATAGCCTTCAGAAGATCGATTCCTTCCAATGAAGATGATACGTTGCTCATAACATTATCAAACGTACTCACCATTTCTTCCATCTGCCCCTGGTTGACGTTTGTCAAATTCAATAGGTTGCGGCTGCTCTTCTGAGTCGTTTCTGTCTCATTCCTGATTTGTTCCGCCTTGGTGCTTGTTTCATTAATAGATGCTTCTGTCTGCTGGACAGAGGAAGCCACCTCTTGGCTGATGGAGTTCAATTCTTTTTGAAGCATGGCATTAGACTCATTCAATGTATTCAATTCTCTCATTCTTGCATCCAGGTAGTTTTGGACGACAAGCTGAGAATCCAGGTTCACTGCATGTGTAATCGCTAAGATGACATCGTTCAATTTAACTGGATCGTTTTGCAGATACGCAATGACTTTCGGGATTAATAGAGTGCTGATGGCAGAATATGTCGCTAAAAACCATTCCACCGGCAGACCAGCGCTATTATGCGTATTACCGATTCGGTTTCTCATTTCAAAATATTCTTCATCAATCGTTCCGCTTAACAAACTTTGGAAATAACGGACAAACACTCCGTACAATCTTTCCCTTGTAGTGTGGTTTGAAGCAATTTTCTCGAGAGCCGGCTGTATGTAGAGGTGATTTAATACCTTTTGCAAGAGCTCGTCCAATAGTGGAGAAACAACTGGAGAAATCTCTTTCAGCGTCTCAAGGTGCTGCTTGGTAAAGCCCATATATTCTAAACGATTTTGAATCCTTGCATTTGATGTTTGGATGATTTGATCTTGATCTGGAAAAGCCATTTCAGGATTGAATGCCTGTATACGGCCCTTTCTCTTTTCCTTAGTTTGAAATAACACGTTTTTGTCCCCCTGGTTTTGAATGTCTTTATGTAAATGCCTTTATGTAAATTATGTATACAAATTCAAAAATTGGCAACTATTAATCTTCTAACGGGGCAAATAAGTTTTTGCCCCCACCTAATCATTCCCTATTATTCTTTTTAATTGGAAGTTCTTTCATTTTCTTAAATGTAATCTTCCAGCCGGACCCGCTTCCGATTTGATAAGCTCCTGCGAAGGATCCCTGATTGATGGCAACCCCTAAAATATCCAAAGAGTTTACATAGACCAAGGGCTCCCCCACTAAACTGTCTGCAAATGACCGCACAAACGTCATGATATTTTGATAGATTTTCCTCGTGCTGCTTTCTATAGAAACTTCGAGCAAGTCTCCATATTGGATGCCAAACTCCTTAAACAGCTTACGGCTGATATTTGTCCAGAGGTTTCCAAAGCGGATATCCAGGATTTCAATAATCCCCTCTACCTTCCCATTGGTTTGAGCAGCATCTGTCAATGGAAGTTCTACAAGCTCTTCCATAGAGAGGGATGGACCGATTTCCTCATACGAAATGACGCCAGAAGCAAGCCTGGCACCTGTATAAGCATAAATATCACGGCCATGGAAGGTGTAGGATTCTCCTGAGTTCGGCAAACGATTCACGGTTTCATCAATGATTCTCGCTTCCAAGAGTCCCTGATGTTTTTTGATATGGGTCAGGGTCCCATTGTCAGGTGTAATAATAAAATGATTGCTGGCCGTTTTAACAGCTATGCTTTTGCGGTCCGATCCCACGCCGGGGTCGACTACTGACACAAATACCGTCCCTTCAGGCCAATAAGAAACAGTCTGGAGCAGTCTGTAAGAACCTTCCCAAATGTTGTACTGGGGAATATCATGGGTCAAATCATAAATCGCAAGTGAAGAATCGACACCATTTGCCACCCCATACATGGCACATACCGCACCATCACTGATCCCAAAATCTGATTGAAGCACCAAAGCCCTGCTCATTCCATTCCTCCCATCCAACTGCGTAATTCTTTCTATTAACTTCATCATATGAAGGTCAAAAGAAAAACATGGTCTTCACTTCAAAAAAATATCCCTTTTTTGTTATGCAATTGTAACTCCATCTTTACATCACCTTCATTAACTTTATTCCTCCTTAACTCTTCTCTGTTTTAATGGAATTAACCATAAATGAGGAGGTTTTTTCCACTATGAAAAAGAAAGTATCTGTTGGGCTTTCCATTGCTCTTTTAGCATCATCAATTCCTGCACTCGCTTCTGCACATGATCACCATCATGGCTATAAAGGGAGCCATCATCCAAATGCACATAAGCAGATCCAGAGTGTAGAATTTACTTCTATGAAAGCTCCTAGTACAGTTGAAAATATGGTAAAAACCTATACGGATGCCAAAGTCAAAGTTACTTATAAAGACGGCACTGTCGAAGAAAATCCATTAAACTACAATCAGCTTTTCCTTTCTAAAGATAAAATCGTCAAGAACAAAGATGAAATGATTGCAGCTGGAACACCGATTGACGCCAATGGCGATCCCATTGTAGATACAAGCGTTCCGGACAAGCCATCTAACTTTGTGTCGGATGCTCCGGATTCCAACAGCATGATCACAATCGCAGGAAAAAGCTACTTGATTTCCCATTATGAATATGAATCCATGAACAATGCAGGCGAAGATGTTCACGGACTTCCTGCATCCATGACATTGACTCAAGTGGATCGCAATCCAAAGACAGGGGAACTTACTGTCAACAACGCGAAGAAAATCGATTTCTCCAATGTGAATGGATTGTGGACTCCATGCAACGGTTCTACCACTTCATGGGGAACCCATCTAGGTTCTGAAGAGTACGAACCGGATGCACGTGCTTTTGAAGATCCTTCATCCTGCTCTTACCGAGACGTAACCAATTTCGCTAAATATTACTTCGGCGATGAAAGCAAAGCGAATCCATATTTCTACGGCTGGATCCCCGAAATCTCTGTAGACAATAAAGGGAATGCCTCTGTCGTCAAACATTACAGCACAGGCCGCTTCTCCCATGAAACGATGCAAGTGCTGCCGGATGAAAAGACTGCGCTCTTTGGCGATGACGGCGGAAATACAATGATGTTTATGTATGTCGCAGATAAGAAGCGTGACTTCTCTGCAGGTACTTTATATGCGGCAAAATTCAATCAAACATCCGCTGAAAATGGCGGTGCTGGAGACCTCCAATGGATCAAGCTCGGTCATTCAACAGATGATGAAATAAAAGCGATTATTGATAAGGGCGTAAAGTTCAGCGACATTTTCGAAACAGCTTCCGAGCCAACAGAAGGATTCACAGCAGTTAAAACGAATGCAAGCAAAAAAGTAGAGTATTTAAAAGTAAAGCCTGGCATGGAAAAAGCAGCGGCTTACCTTGAAGCAAGACGCTACGGAGCCATCTTGGGAGCGACTTCTGAGTTCAATAAAATGGAAGGCATCGCAGTGAATCAAAAAGATAAAAAAGCCTACATGGCCATTTCTTATGAAAATGGCAGCATGGAAAAACAGGACAACGGTGTACGCGATGATATCCAATTGCCTGCACGTGATTCCGGTGCAACATTCCAGCTTAACCTGACAGGCGGACAAGCAGATGCTTCAGGTGAAAAAATCAATAGTGAGTATGTCCCTTCCAACATGGGAGCACTTATTGTAGGCCAAGACCTTGAGAAGCCTGATGCATACGGAAATACAGCTGCACCAGACAAAATCGCCAACCCGGATAACCTAAGCTTCTCAGATGATATGAATACATTGTTCATCGGAGAAGACAGCGCACTTCATACAAATAACTTTGTGTGGGCGTACAATGTAGAAACGAAAAAGCTTTCCAGGATTCTCTCCGTCCCAGTTGGAGCTGAAGCAACAGGACTCCGAGCGGATGACATGATCAAAGATTCAAGATATATCCTGAGCAACTACCAGCATCCGGGTGAAGATCTGGATGGAAAGCAAATCACTGCCGTCGATAAACAAAAGCTTGAAGAAGCTATGAAAAACGGCATCGGCATTCAAGAAACTGGCGGAGTCGGCTATATTTCCGGACTTCCTTCAGGAAAGATTGGCGCTGGTTCCAAGGGTGAACGTGAAAATGATCATCACCAAAAAGAGAATGACCATCACGGACAAGAAGATGACGAATAATTGATTCATACAAAAAAAGCAGCCTCCTCGGCTGCTTTTTTGTATTAGGCGCATATTTTCATTTTAAAAATCCCACATCGATCTTCATGATTTCAGACCTGCTTGCAATCCTGATTGGCGGGCCCCATGTGCCGTAGCCCGATGAAACAGCCACATGCATTTCGTTTTTCTTCATGTACCCCCAATCGAGTTCAAAAAGCCTTCCTGTCAGCCAGTGGTTTGGCGCGAACTGTCCCCTGTGTGTATGCCCGCACAAAAGCAGATCCACACCAGCATCTGCAGCTGCGGCAAATCCGTATGGCTGATGATCCATCATAATGATAAAACGTGAAGGATCGACTCCGGAAAGGAGCTCAGCCACAGGCTTTCTCCCCACGGGATCCATACTTTCTGCCGTCTTATCTTTCCGCCCCGCAATGACTACTGATCCCTCTTCTGTCTCAACTTCCACTACTTCATCCCTTAGGACTTTTATTCCGATGTTCTTCATTTCGTCGACATATTGTTCGATATGACCGCCGTAGTACTCGTGGTTTCCAAGCACTGCATAGACCCCATATTTGGCTTTCAACTGCTTGAGTGTCTCACTCATTTTATTGCGGAGAAACGGCTCAATGCTGTCATCGATTACATCGCCCGGAAGAAGAATCAAATCCGGCTTGAGATCATTGATGCGTTCGACCATCCTCTTTAAATGCCTGTTCCCGACGATGTTGCCCAAGTGGATATCGGAAGCAGCGGCAATTCTTAAAGCAGTGTTGGTTCTACCGGTACCTTTTCGAATTTCAACGGGATAGTCCCGAATGACGGTGCTCCAGGCATTCCTCGTACCCCAAAGCATGAGACACGCGAGAAGAATTAAAACGGTCCATCCTGCATACAGCACATAATCACCTGGCAAATGACCTGCAGGCCGGAGAATGCCGTACACAATATCAGCGCCTATTAACAAAATGATTCCAAACTCCATCACTGCAAAATAGTAAGAGCCGATCACTTTGAAGAAGCGGAACAGTGGAAGAAGCCACTTCGGACCCGGCACCCGGCCAAATAAATACCCGAAAGAAACGAGGGCAAAGATCGGCCAATAAACGGCAGCGTGAACTCCACCACCGAGCTCCTTCATAAAAATCAAAAGATGCCATCCAATATAAAAATTCAATCCGACCACTGCAATGAGCATCAAAAGAAACATGCCAATCATCCGGCTATTCATTCAAAAATTCTCCCTTTGGCAATCAATCCTATTTGCCTTTTTCCCATAATCATATGGATGGGTGCTCTGTAAGTCAACGATTTCAATCTGCTTCTTTCGATAGCAGCTGCCCATCTGTTTTTGAAATGAACAATTTACTAATTATCCCTGAGGAAGTAAGAACACCGGCGATAACAAGAGCAGCCCCTGCCAGCTGAATCTCTTCCACCCCTATGCCCGATGCAGCAGAAATAGTCATCGTTACCACCGGCACAAGATTAAAGAATAATGAAGTCTTTCCAATGCCGATGATCTGGATGGCGCGATTCCACCACAAATAGCCCAAGACACTTGTAAATAAAGCCATAAACACGATCGAACCCCATGCTCCAAGCGTAATTCCTTGTGAAGCAGGCTGGTCGGAAACCAGTGAAAGCAGAATGAGTGCCCCTGCCCCAATCACCATTGTATAAGTGGTTGTTGCCAGAGACGTACTGTTCTTCACCAACTTCCTGCCCAACACCCCATATAATGCCCAGCAAAGGTTCCCCATCAATATAATGAAATCCCCGATGGAAAAAGATAGATTTTCAATGACCGCCATTGAACCGTGCGTAATAACGAGTCCCACTCCAATCAATGCAAGAATGACCCCTGCACCCTGGTTGGCCGTGATTTTTTCTTTCAAAATAAACCGGGCCAAAATCGTTGATAGTACAGGATTTGTCCCCATAATCAAAGCACCATTGATGGCTGAAGTGTGTTGAAGGCCCAAGAAGAAGAGTGCGTTAAAGCCGAAAATCCCTATGATCCCGAGGAGAAGGAACGCTTTCCCGTTTTGTTTAAAATGGTGTAGACGGATCCCCTCCCTCTTCCACATAATCAGAAGCATAATAGACGCTGCAATACCGAATCTCCAGGCAGCCGCACTTGAAGGAGAAAAGAATTCCACTGTGTACTTTGCCAAATTAAATGTCGCACCAGTGATGACAGCAAATCCTAACAAAGATAAATAGGTCAAGGAATGTTTCATGCTATACTTCCTCTCCTTCATGTTCATTCGCCAGCAGTTCTTGATAGATTCCCAGTTTTTCATTCGCCGTCAATATGATTTGTTCGAGTTCTGCTTTTTTGCGGTCCAATTCTTTTATGTGCTTCGTAAGAATAGCGATTCTTTTATTCAGAGAGGGATATAGCTGAATTTTTTCGGACGTTTTGATTTGATCCAATATACATCCGCCTTTGATAAATTCCTGAATATCCTCTAATGACATCCCGGTATCTTTTAAACTCTTGATGAAAGATACTAATTTCAAATCCCCTTCCGTATAACTCCGCTTTCCACCATTCTGTCGATCCGGTGAAGGCAGAAGGCCAATTTTTTCATAATATCTCAACGTGTATGCATTAATGCCGGTCAGTCCGGCCGCTTCACTGATTGAATACATTCCAATCATCTTCCTTTCTGTTAATTACTGTAAGCTTACAACTTAGAGCTGACTCTAAGTCAAGAAAAAAATGCAAAAAAAATTACCGCGAATGTCTGGACCAGCTAGCAGCTCCGATCAGACAAATTCCGCGGTATATAAATGGACTTTTTATCGTTGTCTCAATCATTCTTTCTTTTTTAATCAAACGTTTGATGAAGAAACATCCTTGTAGATTCATAGAGATAAAAGTCGCCTTTTGTCTCTTATTAATGAACAGTAAACTCCCCTTGATGTGCTTTTGAAGTCCTCACTTCAACGGTCAAACTTCCATTTTTCACGTAGGCTTTCAGCAAAAACGGGGCAGTTGTTGAATTTTGAAAACGGAAATCCAATCCGCCATACGAGACAGTGGCATCCCTTTCCGTTGGAACATATCCCACATGCACAGAATGATGATGCTTTTCTACATAGGAAACGCCGATTTGGTCAACCGCATTATAAAGAGTGGATGATGTCTGGCATATCCCTCCCCCAATGCCGTCCACCAACTTCCCGTCGACTGCCTCTTTTGCTTTTTGATATCCATGCTCTGCATCACTTGGCCCCACTGTGGTATTAAAGGAGAAAACATCGCCGACCCCTACAATGACGTTGTTGATGGATTCTGCAGAAAGCTCAATGTTTTTGGAACGGCCAGCAACACTGCTGTCAAACTGGGTTGTATAGGAAGCAACGACAACTTCCCCAAGAAGGGCAGCCTCTTCTGGCTTGTATCCACTCTCTGTGACAGTCAGCGGCAATTCCACTTTTCCGCCTTTTTCAGATGCTGCGATGACCTTCGAGACCAATTCCGCTTCCTCCAGGATCATTCGCGGCTTCCCTTTTATGACCTGCCCATCCGCTCCAATTTTGTCAGGATACATCCGTTGGTCGAATCCTTCTGCTTGATTGGTGCCCCTTGCAGCATTTTTTGCCCACTCCGCAATCTCTTTTTCATAGGCAGCCCGATCCGTAACATAGCCCATTTCTTTCGGGTCGATGGTTTTAATGACTTCCATGGTTAATGGATTGATCACTTCAACCACCCCTGATTGCTCCTCCTGTTCCGGTTTTTCTTCCGGCGCTTGCTCCTTCTCGGCTTTTTCCTTCTCCCTCTTCAGCTCATCAATCTGCTGCTGGAGTTCTGCAACCTTTTTTTCGAGTTCCTTTTCCTTCGCTGTCTTTTCAGAACACCCCGTCAGCCCAATGAGGCTGCACACGATCAAAACCGACGTTAGCCATTTTACCTTTTTCATAGATCCCCCATCGTTTCTCTTTGTCTTTGAAAAATTTCCTTCGTCTATAAATCTATTCAGTTTCCGCCTTCATATACCTGATGGGAATGGTTCTATTGGCTTAAATTGAGGAGGGAACAGTTGCGGCGCCACCTGAAAAATTGGGAAATGCTTGATTAGAGGTGTTATTAATTTCCATAATAAGGATAGTTGGGCGGTTATGCAGAAAAGTGCGGTGGTTATCTCCTAAAGTGGGGAGGTTAAACACAAAAGTGTGCTGAAAAACCGGCAAAGTGCGGCGGTCAATGCCTATTCTGGGGAGCAAAAGGCAAAATCCAAGCGACCCCTGCTCCAAATTGCCCAAAATGGCCCTTCAAATGGGGCTCGCGGTAGTCCGGAATTGTCTCTATGCGCCAACCTCGGCGTTCTATGAATCAAAATCATGCTCCTATGCGCGAGAAACCTCGGCTTATGCGCCGAAATCGATTCCTATGCGCCAAACTACTCCTCTTATGCGCCGCCGCACAAAAACCCATAATTTGCAGCGGAAACTCACTAAATTGCGACGCTGTACATCCACTTCCGGAGCAAATCCCCGCAATCACCAGGTGCAGCAGCAAAGAAAAAAGCCGAAAACCACAAATGGGTTTTCGGCTTAAGTCCTGAACTAGCTATGATATTCGTTAGACAACAGGGACATCGACAACAGGCTGATATAGTTGTCCCCTTCTTTCTCGCAGTCTCTTAAAATACCTTCATCGACAAATCCGAATTTTCGAAGGAGATGGCTGGAGGCCGCGTTGCGGGTATCGACCTCGGCCTCGATTCTGTGCAGGTTCATGGAGGTAAACCCAAAATGAACGACTGCCTGCAATGCCTCAGACATGATGCCCCTCCCCCAGAAGCTCTTGTTCAGCTCATAGCCTATTTCTGCCCGAGCATGTGCAGCGGCATAGTTTTTATAGCCGCAGCTTCCAATCATCCGCTCTTCACCTTTTAGGAAAATAGCCCATCGGATACCGGTCTTTTCCTGAATCAGTCTTTCATACCAATCCAATTCCGTCTTGGCATCCGCTAATGTTTCATACGGCTCTAATCCTGTGTATCTGACAACATCCTTTTCTGAAAGGATTGCAAGAATGGACTCAATGTCTGATTCTGTAGCCCTTTTTAGGATTAGCCTATCTGATTGAAGCAACGGAAACTGGCTGAAATCAAAAGTATTCATTCTATTACGCTCTTTCCTATCGAAAATAAAACAAATCCACTTTCGGTTTTTTCAGCTGCCTCAGTCCTCGTCCTTGATGTCGATGTCTTCCGGAATCGGTTCGTTCAAGTATTCCATCATCTGCTTCTTGTATTTCTCCATTTGCTCAAGATGGTTATTGAACTGATCCTTATTGATGAGGTATTGAGATCCGTCATGGACGGCGCGGATCTTCTTTGCCAAAATCAACGATTCGATATAGGCTTCCGGCATGGACAAATATTCAGCTGTTTCTTCAATTGTTAAATACATGTGGACACACTCCGAATATGAATAGTTTCTTACATTCATTATACATCATATCTATCGCAGTTCACCCACAGCTTCCCAATCATTCTGCCAGCTTCAGACCTCTTTCAATCAGTACCTTCCATTCTTCATCCAGAATCTTGATTTCCTCGAGCTGCTTTGAAATCAATTCCTGTTCATCCAAGAGAAGCGTGCTGTCTCTTAAGATTTCCATGATTTCTACGCGCAGCAGCCAGTCATGCGGGAACTCTGAAGTCAATTGGCCAATGATCCTTTGCAGTGCAGGAATGTCCGCTCCATTGTTCCTCATTTCACGAACTTCTCCATATAGCTGTTCCAGAGGCGTCCACTCCCTTTTTTCAAACGGCTTTTGCTCAACCTCTTCCAGATCCGCATAGAATTGCTCCGAATCAGCGGCCCCGGCAAAGACGGATACTACTTTTTCCCCAACAGCCAGATCAAACTCTCCCCATGATGGATCAAAGAGAACTTTATCTCCTAATTGAACCCGACAGTCGGTAAAACTGATTAGAATCGGCGAATCGTTTTTCTTAAGGATCTTCTTCACAATCCCCTCAACGACCACTCCACTTTCATAAGATAATCGGCAGTCTGCGCCTTCCTCAATTCCAAGTGATTTCAGCTGCTGATCATTCATTTCCTCCAGCGGACATTCGGTATTCTCAAGCTTCCCGATTGGTGCACCGAATCCATCGAAATGATGACTTTTTCCATGGCCAATGATTTCTTTATTTTCAAATGCCAAAGCAGTCGGTCCGACAGTTTTCATGTAGACGGCTTCACCTGCTCCATCCTTTTCAATTGTTTCAAGTGTACCAGTCACTTGAAGGCCAGAGGAGAATTGAAAGGTAGCGGTATGCCCTGACCTTAGCGCTGTTTCAAGGCTCGCGGTGCCGCCTGTATGGGATGCCATTGTCTTCCTGAATTCCTTCACAGCGTCAATCAGTTGTTCGAAGCTTTCGCATACAAAAAGCTGCGGCTGTGGCTTCGTGATGTCAAAGCTCGTATTGATGACTTTTTCCAAATCAAAAGGAATTTTCTTAACTGAAGGAGACAGGCTGTTCCTTCCCTCTGACACAGATGATAGAAGTCCGGCCCCGTAGATTTTCGGGTCCTCGACCGTTCCGATCATCCCGTATTCCACTGTCCACCAGTATAGACGCGAGATTTGCTCGGCTTCTGAAAGCTCGACGACCGAAGCCTGTCTTTTTTCCACTTCTGCCTCAGCCTGTTCAATCTGTTCTTTCGTTGCTGAACCGCTTTCCAACAGGTTGGAATACGTTCTGACGGCTTCAAATAAATCATGTTCTTCTTTTGTAGCCAATGCTTTTGAACCGATTTCCCCGAACAGCTTTACATATTCAGAGAATTTCTCTTCACACAAAATAGGGGCGTGTCCTGCTGCTTCATGGATGATGTCCGGCGCAGGAGTATACTGAATGTTCTCCAGTTTGCGGATATCCGATGCAATCGGCAGGATTCCGTGCGCCTGAAAGTCGAAGAATACGACGCCCGGAATAAAGCCGTCTATATTGGCTGCCCCCCATCCAAATGGTGAAAGGGCCTCGTTCATATCATCAACATTCGGGATTCTTTCTATGGATATGCCTGAAGACTTCAATCCCCCGGTGTAGGCAGGATGTGCAGCGTCCTTCAGGAAATGATGGTTCTGTCTCATGACATAGCGCCAAACCGCCTGGTCGATTGGAGAGTATTTTTCATACTGTTGATCGACCACATATTTCTGCAGGTGCCTTGGTATTTTTTTTGTCGCGGTTATCGCTTGATTCATTTTCTTTTCTCTCCTTTGAATAAAAATTTAAAATAAAAAAGAGCCCCTTTCATCCCCTTGCAAGGGACGAAGAAGCTCTCCGCGGTACCACCCTAATTAACAGGTTCATTCACCTGTCCACTCTTTGACAAAAGCCTTGAAAATCTGCATGTGTAATTCGCCGCTCTGCCAAACCTGGACTTTCACCACCCGTCCAGTCTCTTCTTGCTGTTTTGCAGGGACTACTATGAATGCTCGGCTGCTTCTATTAAATCACTAATATACTTAAACGCTAAAACGCTTTTAAGTGTTAAAGTATTTGTATAAACAAGATACTACCAATCTGAAACTCTGTCAATCAAAAATGAATAATAAATTTCCTTTTACTTAGAGAGATGCTTGGACACATTAATTTTCATTCAATTCTGTTAAAATAAAAGAAAAAAGTTGAGGTGCCCTATGAATCCACAGAAATTAGTCATCACTCATGATTTAGATAAGGAACTCCTGGAGAAAGTGAAGGAAGCTGCTCCGGACTGGGAAGTCATCGCAGGAAAAGATGCTTCCGTTTGGGAGCCTCATATCGAAGAAGCTGAAATTATTGCAGGATGGAAAAAAGGATTGGAATCGCATTGCCTGACCGAAAAGGCGAAGCTAAAGTGGCTGCAGACGTGGAGTGCAGGTGTGAACAGCCTGCCACTGAGTGACCTGCAGTCTAAAAATGTTGCTGTCACAAGTGCAAACGGCGTCCATTCGTATCCTATCTCTGAAACGATCTTCGCCCTCATGTTGGGACTGACAAGGAAGATTCACGCATATGTACGGAACCAGCAGGAGAAAAAATGGCATCATGCCAACTTGAGCCTTGAAATCCATGGCAAGACCATCGGGATATTAGGAACGGGGGCGATTGGCAAAGAAACAGCGAAAATTGCCAAGGCATTCGGAATGAAGGTTATTGGACTGAGGAATTCTGGGGAGCCGGAAGATTACTTTGATGAAATGTATGCGATGGACGGACTGTCCTCCCTTCTTCCTGAATGTGATTATGTGGTCGTGGCGCTGCCGCTGACGGAAAAGACCCATCGTTTAATCGGACAAGAGCAGTTGAACAAGATGAAATCGACTGCCTATCTGATCAATATCGGACGCGGGGACATCATCGATGAAAAGGAGCTGATTCAAGCCCTTCAAGATGGAAAAATTGCTGGGGCAGGCCTTGATGTATTCGAGAAGGAGCCGCTTGAGGAGAACAGTCCCTTATGGGAAATGAAGAACGTGATCATTACCCCTCATACAGCCGGATCGACCGAACACTACAACAGCCGTCTCATTCAGGAAATCTTCATCCCCAATTTAAAAGATTATATCGCAGGCAATGACCCTCAAATCAATCTGCTGGACTATTCAAAAGGGTATTGATATCAGCAGGATTTTTCGACAAGTTTGCGTGAAATTCGTTGGATGGACACTTTCTTTGGCGAAGAAAAACTTGTTTTGTCGTACGTAAAGGAATTTGCAGCCTCTCTCTAGAAAACCCTATTTTAAGGGAGGGGATTTCAGATGAATACGAGTTATGTCGCAAATCTTTTAGGGGTTTCACCAAGCACCGTTCAGCGGTGGATCAAGCAGCTGGATCTTGAAATGGAACGGAATGAAATTGGCCACTACTCCTTTACAGAAGATGATGTCGCTGTTTTTAAAACCATTCATAAACAGCTTCAGAATGGAGTCATTCTCCAAGACGTCAAGCTTGCCAAGATGAACAAACGCAAAGGTTCTGCCGTCGTTGTCAAGAAAGAAACGGAAGCAGCCGACAGCCAAAAAATCCTCCAACGTCTTTCCAGTCTTGAACAATTAGTTCAGAACAAGGCGGATTCAGTCGTATCCTATCAGCTATTGACTCATCGCAGGGAAATCGAGGAACTGGAGAAAGAAGTGAAAAGACTTCAGGAACGTGTCGAGGCATTAGAAAAGGCACATCCGGGCAGCAGAAAGCCTTCTTCCTCAGAACTCCCTCTTGTGCTGGATCAGGAAAAAATTTCGATGAAACGAAGGAAAAAGAACATCCTTACATTATTGTTTGGATTTTAAACGCATCATGCACAGTTTTGTGTATGGTGTTTTTTTTTGCCATCAAAGGAACTTTCGCTTACGATTAAACGTATGTAGATACGAATTTACCAATACGTTTAAAGGGGTGCCCCTGTGAAAAGTGAAAGAAAGCTATGGAGAATGTGGAAGGTCCTTTCATTGGCCCTTTCCATTGTCATCAGAGTTTACTGGTATCGAATCACCCGGAAATCAGAAAAAGAAAAAGATCTTTTATGGGAGCGTATTGGACAGGAATTCAAAGATACCCTGTTTGAGTTAAAAGGCGTCCTGATCAAGGTTGGCCAATTCCTCAGTATAAGGGCTGACCTACTGCCAAGCGGATTCGTCAGTCAAATTCAAGACCTTGTCGACCATGTCCCCCCTTCTGAATGGGAAGAAATCGAGAAGGTCCTCGAATCAGAATGGGATAGGCCGATTGAAGAAATGATGCATTCCATTGAACCAACGGCCATCGCTTCCGCCTCTATCGGTGAGGTGTATAGGGGTTTTCTTCCCGATGGCACAAAGGTTGCTGTGAAAGTCCAGCGCCCTTCCATCGAGGCAATCGTCAAAACGGATTTCCGTTCATTGGCCATCATCATCTGGTTTGCTGATCACTTCGCTCCTGTTCCTAAGGGCTTTATCAATTTTAAGAAACTGTATCAGGAACTCAAAGAGGTCATCGAACGAGAGCTGGATTTCCAAAAAGAAATGGAATCCGTTCAAACGTTCAGACAGAGGTTCCAAGAAGATGCGGGCGTAAAGATCCCTGAGGTATATCCGAGCCATTGCACGCCGAAAGTATTGGTCATGGAATGGCTGGACGGTGAGCGGATCACAAGCATCGAAGCGCTCAACCAGCCTTCCATCAACAGGGATGAACTATCCGAAAGGCTTTTTCGCCTCTTCCTCCCACAATGGCTTGAGCCGGGCATCTTTCATGCAGACCCGCATTCAGGCAATGTCCTGCTTTTGAAGGATGGGACCATCGCCCTGTTGGATTTCGGGATGATCGGGGAGATTTCCCGCAAGGATGCAGCCCATTTCCAAGAGCTATTGGAAGGCATTTTGATGAAAAACTATCCGAAGGCGACCAAAGCATTGAATCAGCTTGGATTCCTGCTGCCTGATGCTGATGAAGAAATGATCGTGAAGCTTTTAGAAGATGCCCTTTCACTCGACATGCACCAAATGAAAGAAATGGACTTATTTACAGCTAAAAAAGAAATCAATGATCTATTTAAAACACTGCCAGTCCAAGTTCCGACCCGCTTCATCTTTCTTGGCAGATCATTCGTAACGATTGAAGGAATGATCCATATCATTTCACCTGATCAAGATACGTTGTCCATTATCAAGCCGGCATTCATGGACTGGCTGAAAAAATCGGGAACAAGCAAGTGGGAGCTCTTCTATAAATGGATGAATACGCAGCCGATCTTCCAAATCGTCCATCATGCATCGGATTACCTGCAAGCGCCGAAGAAGATGCTTTCCCTTCAAGAAGCGCAGCAATACAATGAATTCGAATTCAGGATTTATGAAAACAAAAAGAAACATTGGGTATACATCGGATTGGCCGGAATGGCAGGCATCATTTCCGGAGTTTATCTTGATCATTATTGGCTGACGGCAGGAGCGATCGCTTTGGATGCTGTCTGTATTATTGGGTATACGGCAGCATCCGCCGGACAAAGGAAGTGGCTCAAGAAAACGAAGCGGAGCAAGGTCATTTAGTTGGTGGTTTCTCACCCGTTTGCTATCATTAGGATATAAGTGAAAAGGAGATGAGAGAATTGGCAAAGCAAGTGAAATTAGGCAAAACCGAGCTTTTTGTAAATCCCATCGGACTTGGAACGAACGCAGTCGGAGGCCATAATATCTATCCGAACCTCAGTGAAGAAGTCGGTAAAGATGTTGTACGCACCGCTATTGAAAATGGCATCAATTTTTTGGATACAGCCTTTATTTACGGCCCTGAACGGTCGGAAGAACTGATTGGCGAAGTGATAAAAGAAAAAGGCTGCCGCTCTGAAATGGTCATTGCCACCAAAGGAGCCCATAAAATCTTGCCGGGCAATCAAATCATCAAAGATAATTCACCAGGATTTTTAAAACAATGTGTCGAGGACAGTCTGAAAAGGCTGCAAACTGATTATATCGACCTGTTCTATATCCATTTCCCTGATGAAGACACACCGAAATACGAAGCTGTCGGGGCATTGAAAGAATTAAAGGACCAAGGAAAAATCAAGGCAATCGGCGTTTCGAATTTCTCAATTGAACAATTGAAGGAAGCCAATCAAGATGGATATGTCGATGTCCTTCAATCAGAATATAATCTATTCAAACGCCAGGCAGAAAAAGATTTGCTGCCATATACAGCTGAAAATCAAATTTCCTTTGTTCCCTACTTCCCTCTTGCTGCAGGATTGTTAGGCGGAAAGTACACGAAGGACACGACCTTCCAGGACGGACGGGCCAAAAACCCGATGTTCCAAGGGGAGCAGTTTGAGAAGAACCTGGAGAAAGTGGATCAGTTGAAACAGATCGCTGAAACGAAGAATGTTGAAACAGCACATCTTGTTCTAGCATGGTACTTGTCAGTCGATTCCATCGACGCCCTCATTCCAGGCGCGAAAAAACCGGAACAAGTGGTCAACAATCTTAAAACATTAGACGTTCAATTAACAAAAGAAGAGATTCAGAAAATCTCAAATATTTTCCAATAAGAAAAGCGAACGCCCTGAGTTCCATTGGAGATCAGGGCTTTCCTATTTAATATCGCAAGGTGCATATTTCAGCACTCAGAAAATCATCCTAACCAAAAAGGAGTTGAAGGTTGATGCCGAAAGAAAGTCAAAAAAATACGAATACCGAAGTGGACGCTCATAGAGATGGACGGTTGGATACTGTCATAAACGATCCTGGTACAGACCTTGGGAATCAGGCAGGTGTCGCAGCCCAAACTGAAGACCATCAGCACCCATACCATGTGACAAAGCTTGAGCATCATGATAAGGATCTCGAAAAGTTCCAGCGTATGATGAAGGGTAAGGTAGTCGAGGATAAGTAAGTCCAAAAAAAAGGTGTACCAAATGCATTGCACTTGGACACCTTAATTTTTTAAGCTTTTTTAAATGTCAAAATGGCCGTAGTCCCTGCTCCTTTTTCACTTTTAAACTGGAGGCTTCCGCCATACTTCTCCAAAATATTGTAGCAGATCATCAACCCAAGCCCAGTCCCCGAGCTCTTCAAGGAATAAAACGGTGTACCAAGTTCTTTTATTTCTTCTTGGTCCATCCCCACCCCTTCATCTGCAATTTCTACAACAGCATAATCCCCTTCTGTTCTGGAAGAGATTCGAATTTCCCCGCCTTTTTTCATCGCTTCGATTGAGTTCTTCATGATATTCACGAGCAGCTGCTTGAGCTCTACTTTGCTGCCATAAATAAAGGACTCTTCTGCCTGGTCCACTTTGAATTGAATATTGTTGATGGATCCATAGGATTGAAGCAGGTCTGTTACACTCTTCAAGATTTCAGACAGGTCAACTAAAGAAGCGTGTTCGTCATGCGGTTTGGAAAGAGAGAGAAAATCCTGAATGACAGATTCCGCTTGATCCATCTCCAAAAGCATCAATTGAAAATGTTCCTTAGCGGATTCCGGGATATTCGGGTCTTCCCGATATAACTGCAGGAACCCTTTTACAACCGCAATCGGATTACGGATTTCATGTGCTACAGCTGCTGCCAGCTGCCCTGTCATCTTCAATCTCTCCGACTTTTGGATATGATCATAATATTGGCTAATCCGATCGATTCGATTATTGGTAATGAAGAAAATAAAATAGAGCATGATTTGCGCCCCGATGAAATCAAGCACATTTCCTGTAAAATCGCCTTTTAAGAAGGAGAACTTCTCACCCTCTTCAAAGTAGACATAGAGGAATGCGCCAAAAGCTCCGGCAAAATTCAAGATCCATATCGTGTAAAATAATTTTTTATGAAAAAAACCGATTGCCACGGCAGGAAGCAGCGCAATAAATATAAAATTCAAAGCTGTCAACGGATAGTAAATGAAAAAGGCGTAAAAGTATCCTGCAATTGTAAATATCAAAATACTTCTAAGCAAAATAGACTCTTTTTTAGGATAAATGATAAGCAAAACGGAAATGACGACCACAAAAAATGACTGGATTATGATCCCTGCATTCCATGAAAGGGAAGGCGATGTCACAACTCCAAGCACCATGATTGCAATAATCAGCGCTGCCGTCCATCTATATAAAACGATATTTGCTATGTGATTAAATTCCTTCATTCAAATTCTCCTTCAATCAATAGAAACCGCAACAGAATTTTTATAGAGCTATAATATTACTGAACTTCCTAATTATAGCACTTATCCCTTGTCCTTGAACGCTTGCTGTCAAAAAAAAGAAGCTACCTGATTTTTTCAGGACAGCTCGTTGAATTTCTATTATTCTCAGTTAGCAGGAACGCCTTTTGGCTTTACTTCTTTTTCAGCTCTTGCCCCTATGATGTAACGGTCCCCACCTATAAATAAAGACACAAAGAGGCCGATGATGCCCGCAATCAATGCCAGGACAAATCCATGATGCAATGCCGTTTCAAGAGCACCTCTCATGTATTCGACCAGCTGAGGCGGAAGGGCCGTATTTTGCTGCATAAGGACCTCAGGCTTCGCTAATTTCTGAACCTGCTCTGCAGGCATCTGGGAGGAAGCAGCAAACGAAGTCATTTTATCTTTCAAGTAATTATTGACGATCGTTGCTGTAATGGATGCCCCCATGACGCCGCCGATGCTGCGCCAGAAACCGACGACAGATGATGCGATCCCAATGTATTTCATCTCAACATTTTGAGCCACGGCATTTTGAGATACACTCATCAACGGCCCTAGGACAATCAATCCCATCCCGATCATAACAAGGGTCACGGTCAATTTGGCCGTTTCGTGAGTGATTGTTCCAAGCATGTATGCTTCCCCGATTCCCGCTGCCATTGAAATGATCATAATGGTGCGGAATGGAACTTTTGTACAGAGAAAACCACCCATTATCGCCCCAATCATGATCGGAAACATCATTGGAGTAAGGACGCTGTTGGAGTTTTCATTCCCCATGACAGCAACAGAAAGAATCGGCAGATACGTAATGGCCGAGAACATGATGGCTCCCTGGCAGAAAACAATGATGCTTGTGCCAAGAACCATTTTATTTTTAAAGATCCCAAGCGGCAGGATTGGCTCCTTCGCTTTTCTCTCTACCAAAATGAACAAGACAATCGCAATGGCAGAAGCCGAGAACATACTGATGATCTGTACAGAATCCCATGCATAATCCTTTCCACCCCACTCAAGTCCGAGCAGGAGAAGGACTGTGGAAGCTACAAGAAGGAGTGTTCCAAGGTAGTCGACTTTCGGCTTTTGATCCGATTTTGACTCCTTCAGAGCAAATAGCAGTGTGACAATCGAAAGGATGCCGAACGGGACATTAACATAAAAGCACCATCTCCAGCCTAGCACCGCCGACTCCGAAATCCACGTACCGATCTGTGGTCCAAGCACAGAAGAAATCCCAAAGATTCCTGCAAAGACCCCGGACATTTTGGCCGCCTTCTTAGGATCCGATGACATAGCAAAAATGATAGTAAAGGAAATCGGGAATATTGCCCCTGATCCGACCCCTTGAATCACACGATAAGCAATCAACTGATCAATCGTCTGTGCTGTCCCGCAAAGAGCAGAACCGATTAAAAACAAGCTGATGCCGATTAAATAAAACAATTTCCGTCCGAATAAATCACTCATTTTCCCGAAAACGAGCATCGTACTAGTCGATGCCAGCATATAAGCAGTAAAGATCCAGCTCATTTTTTCAAACCCGCCAATATCTTTGATGACCTGGCTGATGCTCGCAGACACAATGGTATTATCCAGCGACGACATGAACAGGCCAAGTGCCATCGCCAGCACCACATAAGCCATTCTTTTATTTGTTTCCATCATTCCCACTTCCCCAAAGTTCAATTTTCTAATTTTTATCCTCAAATAGAATATCACGGGATCATTAAAATTCAATAAAAATTGGAATTATTTATTTCGACAAAAAAAGAGCTCGATGATTGAGCCCTTTTTCAAATATGATTATTCTTTTGGTTGGAGAGCACCTGCCGGATCGTAGCGAGTTAAATCCAACTCAGTCGGGATGCCCTGAACCAATTTCGCCAGCTCAGCCCCGAGATAAGGCCCGCTTGTCAGACCCGATGCACCGAGGCCATTCGCAATCAGCAGTCCATCCACCCTAGGCAATGGACCGATAACCGGAAGAAAATCCGGGGTAAACGGCCTGAATCCAACCCGTGTTTCAAGCCATTCTCCCTGTGCCAATCCAGGTGCGATATCCAACGCTTTGCTGACTACTTCATGGATGCCCCCTGCTGTCACCCTTGAATCAAATCCGACCTCATTTTCATGAGTGGCCCCAATGACCACCCTCCCGTCTTCAAAGGAAAGGATGTACTGATCATTTTGCGGCATGATCACCGGCCAATCTTCCGTCCCTTTATCTTCTATTTGCAGATGTACGATCTGTGCTTTCTGGGGCTTCACCATGAACGTAATGCCAACCTGATCTAAAAGTTCTTTTGCCCAGGCGCCTGCTGTGACGATGACTTTGTCCGCCTGCATTTCCCTGCCATCCATTCGAACGCCGGAAATGCTATTGCCTTTTTGCAGCAATTCCGCATCACCGTGTATTACTTCCGCATCACATTTGACCGCTGCATTAATCAATGCATCCCTTAACGCCCTGCCGTTTACTTTCGCTGCTCCTGAAACCCATACGGAACCAAATTCATCCGATAATGGCGGGAATAGATCTTTTGTTTGTTGGGGCGTTAATATTTTCACTTCTCCGATTTCCGGAGCATCCTTTCGGCGTTCAATCGCTCTCTCAGCCATTTTTTCCAGCTTTGTATGATCATTATGTATACTTAATGCCCCGACTCTGCTGTACCCTGTTTCCGTCTCCCCGCATTCTTTCAACTGTTGGATAAGATCCGGATAATAGCGGGCACCGCCCTTCACCATTTCATACCATGCCTTATTCCGCCTCTGCGATATCCATGGGCACACAATGCCTGCAGCCGCATCTGTCGCCTGTCCTTTATCAAATCTATCTATTAATACAACATTCAAGCCAGCCTTAGCTAAATGGAAAGCGGTGGATGCACCGAGTATCCCAGCTCCGACTATTATGATCTTTTGCATTTGCAACACCTTTTCTATGGAAATCTTTTTTCCATTATCCCATATTGGCGGGCTGGTTCTCAAATACAGGAATGGAACCTTATACGTGCACACACAAAAAGGATAATCCTCATTCCAGCGAGGACTATCCTTGATTTTTCAGCTATTAGTCTAATATCTTAATGCGCTGCTGTATGATTGGCCGGCTTTGATGCTTTGGATGCAAATCCAATATAGATGGAAGCAAATGCAATAATGAAGTGAAGGATATTATCGGATATTAAGAAAATGATTCCTGCAAATTCATGTGTGAATAATCCTAAGATAGCAACCAGCAAATAGACAAATCCAAATACTTTAGCATATAAGGCAGCCTTTGCCTCCGTTCCGCTCATAATAAGGGCGATGATACCTGATGCCAAGTGGACAATATTATGCATCGGAGTCAGATGAAATATCCCCTCCATCGGCAATATAAAGCCAACAATGCCCAACAGTATAAAAATAACACCTAATCCTTTAGTAAATTTTTGAGCCATATTTATTCGACCCTTTCTATTTTTGATTTATTCAAATAGAAAACGGACCAAACAGATAATTGGATCACAAAAAATTAATTATTTTTTTGAAGGATATTTTCCAGCGCCTGATTAAGCTGTGGATACCTAAACGTATATCCTTCCTTTAACAGCCGTTCTGGAAGGACCCATCGGCTTTTCAAAATCAGCTCCGTTTCTGTCTTGATGAATACAGCGCCCATCTCGAGCATCCACTTAGGGGAAGGCAGACCCCACTTCATATTCATGTTCTTTCTCAATAGCTCCATCAGTTTCCGGTTGTCGACTGGATTTGGTGCAGAGCAATTGAACACCCCGCTTAAATCCTCTCTTTCCATTAAAAACAGCATGATTTGATGCAAATCTTCAATGTGAATCCAGCTGAACTTTTGATTGCCAGGCCCTTGATGTCCCCCGAGACCGAATTTAACAAGGTTTTTAAATGGACCCATGACACCGCCGTCAGGTCCCAATACGATGGCGATCCTTAATGCTGCTTGGCGAGTCTTCGGCAGATCGAATCCAAAAAAGTATTTTTCCCATTCCTTCGCTACCTCAACAGAAAATCCGCTCCCGATTTCACCGCCTTCTTCTGTCATCGGCCGATCCTCTGCGTGGCGGTATATGGTTGCTGTACTTGAATTGAGCCATAGTGCAGGAGGGTTTTCACATTTTAACAGAGCATTTCCTAATATCTCAGTCGTTTGCGTTCTTGATCTGAAGATTTCTCTTTTATTTTTTTCATTGTAGCGGCAATCCACTGACTTCCCAGCCAAGTTGATGAGGACTTCAGCGTCTTCCAATGCTTTTAGGATTCCTGGTTCATCCTCCCACTGTATATTGGGGGAACGCCTGGAAATGATGAAGACTTTATAACCATCCTCTGTGAACTTTTCTTTAAGGTATTGACCAATAAATCCGGTTCCACCGGCAATGACCACTTTTTTCTCCATCATATCAGCCCTTTTCATGAGATTATAATTAAAGTTTGTGAATGAATTCACATATATTATACCTAATATTTACCACGTTAGAAACCCTATTTTACAAAACTTCAGCACATTCTCCGATACGAATGAAATGAAATGCGCATAATGAATGTGTTACCTTTATGATGATGGAAAAATGAAAGGAAAGGAACGATGATAAATGCGTGATAAAGACACATTGAAACAGGAAATCCTTGAGGCTTTTCATTTTAGACATGCAACGAAGCAATTTGACCCTGACAAGAAAATTCCTGAAGATGATTTCCAATTCATCATGGAAACAGGGCGCTTATCCCCAAGTTCCTTCGGCTTTGAGCCATGGCGCTTCCTTGTGATTCAAAGCGAGGAAATGAGAGAAAAGATCAAGAATGCTGCTTGGGGTGCTTACGGAAAACTTCCCGAAGCCAGCCATTTTGTGGTGATTTTATCTCGAACCAAGCTCGATACAGAATATAATTCAGCCTATTTGCAGGATCATTTCAAGAATGGGAAAAATATGCCTGAAGAAAACTTTAAGAAATATATGCAGCGCATCGAAGAGTTTCAGAAAGAAGACTTTAAGCTTCTTGATGGAGACCGTCCGCTACTGGATTGGGCAGGCAAACAAACCTATATTGCCCTTGCCAATATGATGACAGCGGCAGCCCAGATCGGGGTCGACTCCTGTCCAATTGAAGGATTCAACATGGACAAAATGAATAAGCTGCTCGCTGACGAGGGCTTGTTGGAAGACGGCCATTTCGGCATTTCCGTCATGGTGGCATTCGGCTACCGCGTCAATGAGCCGGCAGAAAAATCACGCCGTCCATTTGATGATATTGTTAAATTTATATAATTAGACGAAAGAGGACCGGAATATCCGGTCCTCTCTTTTGTTTGGTCTACCTTTTATACCAATCCGCATTCTCATCCATGTGCAGAAAAGGAATATCTGTATCAACGGCGCCTGTGATCCTGCCCGCTTCCAGATCTGCTCCTTCCAGCCACTTTCCGAAGTCGAATTCTACTGGCTCCCTGTCCCCTCCGAGCGTAATCCAAGCCTTCATTTGATGCGGCAAGTAGGCAGTTGTGTGGATGGTCCCTGCCCAGCTTCCATACAAATCGGAAAAGACGCCTTTATCAGTATCATTCAATAGCCGGAATGCCTGCTTAGCATTTAATGTTGCAGCTGCCCGTGTATCTTCAATGACTTTGAGCCTTCGTTCAGAATCAACCAGATGCCTGCGGTTTTCATCCTTCATGATTTCAAAGTGGTTTGTACAGGCAGCTGCCATTCTCACTTGCACATCGCGAGGAGAGGCTTCAATCACAACAGCTTCCCGATCCCTGTCATAGACCACATAGCTAAAAGAATGGCGGTGAGGTATTTCCTTGAGCATCGCAGCAGCTTCGGCAACAGTTGCGCAAGACTCCAGGATGAGCCTGCCAATCATGCAGCAAATGAACCCATCTCCGGGCTTTTTTCGATTCATGAAATTGTAGCCGACAGCAAGCCCGTGTTCATTCATGCCGTCCATCCGGCCCGTTCCCCGCTGGCTTGGTCCAATCATCGCATACCCCTTGCCGTCTGTCGGCTGGTACAATACATACCGCCCTTCATACGTCTTCGGATGGTAATCGTAGTTGCGGATGAGATAATCCTCTCCAGTCAAAATCGAGCAGCCGGAACGGTTATACTCCACCCGGTAGCCGCCGAACTCCTGCAGCACCTGCTGCATCGGCCATTGAAGAGCATCTTGAAGCCCCAAAAGCTCATCCCATATACCCGGTGCGAATCGCTTGATTTCCCGTTTGGCTTCCTGTTCATCTATTTCGAATCGGGGCTTCCGCACTTTCCATTGATTTTCCCGATTGATAACGGTCAAAGAATTCTTCAGCCGCATGCCCTGCATATACCCAAAATCGTAGTGAGAACCTCTGAATTGAATAATCTCGCTGTGAATTTCCTTCATGTCTGCCCTTCTTTCCTCTCTTGGAATCGTCTCAATCAGCATAATGGATAATTCCACGAAAAGAAAACATCCCGTCTCCTTACTCTCCAGCTGCCTTCAATTTTTCATCCAGCATCCAGAAAGCATCCATCAAACGATCTTTTGGAACGGTATGATATAAATCACCGATGGACGCTTCATACGAGCATTGATGATCATTCACTTCTTTTAGATAGCCGGTAAAGACGACCCCTGTTTCTTCAGCAACCTCAAGCAAAATCGCCTCTGCCTTTTCTTTCGCAAGATGAAAATGGACGTGGAACATATTTGAAACCGGTACAGCCGGAATGGTCTCAACCCGGTGGCAGGCATTGAAAAATGAAGCATACTCAATGGCCTCGATAAAATACTGCTCCATCTTTCCGACTCTTTCTTCAAAATAATGGTCTGCCGTCAGGATATACGGATAAAGGCTGATCAAATTGCCGCCGTGGCGTGTTTTCCAGATCTTCGCTTCCTGGGTAAAAGATTCATCTCCGGCTAAAATGGCACCGGCAATGCCGCCAATCCCTTTATAAAGTGAGACATAGACACTATCAAATAAGGAACAGACCTCTGCAGCCGTTTTTTGATAGAATGGCAGGACTTCATACAGGCGCGCCCCGTCTAAATGAAGCCTGATTCCCTTTTCTTTGCAATAGGAAGAGATGTCTTCCAGTGTTTTATAATCAGGCAGCTGCCCTCCGATCTCACGCTGAGGGAGTTCAAGAAGTATGGCAGAGACCTCATCCTCCATGTTTAAGATATCTTCCATTTCAATCACTCTATCTTTCTCTGTCAGTAGAACGGACTCTATATGATGAAGCTTCTTTAAGCCATCCTGTTCGTGGATTTCCAAATGGCATAGCGGATGGTAGGCGACTTTTTTGATCCCTTTTTCATCACTCCAGATTCGCAGGGCAATCTGCTGCGCCATGGTGCCGCTCGGGAAAAAGACCGCACTTTTTTTGCCGAGGTACTTAGCCATTTTTTCTTGAAACTCCTCAATGACCTTCCCTGCCCCGTACATATCACTTTCCAGATGATCATCGATTGTGTCGAACGCATCTTTCAGGACTTTCATGTTTCTCTTTCCATGTCCATTGACCGGGTATTCTGCAGTTTTAAAAGCTTCTATCAGCGTTTTATTCATATTAATCTCCCCATTTATGTAAGTTTTCTTGATTGGTTAATACTCATTGTTTTCTAGATAAATTGTGCGGAATCCTCTTTTGGGATGGGGGCAATTTTTAATAAATGACATTAGTCAACCCATTTATTTGATAAAATGGATAAAAAGAGAAATAAGGGGGATTCATTTTGTCCAACTTCAACCTCCCAGCCGTTCTGTTCAGCCTTGCTGCATGGGGGCTGATTATTTTTTCAGCAGTTTTTATTTACCGGAGAAAAGAGATTAAGCTGAAAACATGGAAAATTATTTTTGTCATGGTAATCGGTTTATTTTCATTTTCCTTCAAAATGCATTTCTTTGGGGAAATTATACAAATATCCATTCTCCCTCTTGGCGTATGGATTTTATTCGGTGTTTTACGTCGGAAAGAAGGTCGCTGGCAAGCCTACCGTCCCTATGCATGGCTAGGGTTTGCAGCGAATTTCATTTTTTTGATATCCAGCCTCCTGAGCATTTCCGTTCACCATATGCTTTTTCCAAGGGATGTGGCAAGCACCTATGTCTCAAACATCCACTCCCCTTCGGTCATTGTGATCCATCCGAGCGGCAAAGAGGAAATGGTCGATTCTAAGAAGCTTCAAACCGCTGTGGAAAATATGAAAGAAGAAGAATTGAATATCTTCAACTGGCATGATCAAACCGCCTCTCTCGATAGAACACAAGTGGTAGAAACTTTTCCTTATGTCTTGAAAGGAACTTCATCGAAGTGGGGAAGCGGCATCGAGACACTTGTTTATGTTGCGAAAGATGGGAAAGGCATTTTGATAACAAGCAAGGAAAAACAGCACTATTTCCGCTCACCTGATTCTATTTTCGAGGGGGTGGATGAAGAATGACCAAACGAAGAAAGCTTTCAATGTTTTTAGCACTGGTACTCGTCATCGCCATCTTATCAGCATATTGGTTCTATTTAGCAAAGCCGAGCGGCCTTCCTACGGAGAAAGAAATTATGTCCATGGCCGCCAAGGAAGATACAACTTTTCGGCCAGACAATATACAAGAAATCCTTGCGATCGATTCAACTCATGTGCTGGTTCCTTTTATAACATCCAAGGACACTTACGGACTGATTTTTGTCGTATGGAAACATCATAAGTGGGCAATGGATTCCATTGTAACCAACGGCTCCCCTAGAATCTGGACCTTTAAGAAGAATGATCCGTCTTCACAATACATCGTTTGGAACATGCATCCTGATGACCAGTTGGGGCAGATTGACTTTTACCTCTTAAAGAGACGATCCTATTCCGGATCAGGAGGGATATCCACATATGAGCCTGGGACGCAGATGAAAACCACAGCTTTATTAGATGAGAGCACCTATGGATTCAAGAAACTCCCGAAAGACTGGGCTTACTATATGGAGAACTTTAAGGACACTTCTCGGAATGAACCCCATTCAATGTTTGATAATTTCTTCTCGCACAGTTCTATGTATATAGGTTGGCTTCCGATGAATAAAAATGGAGAGTCTGTATTTCCTGAGCAGTCCGTGAATGGAGAAAGCTATCACAGAGGAGATGAAATTATCGATTAATTAATTATTCTTGGTAAAGAGGATCTTGAGGGAATATTAGAGTAGAGATCTTTACAGAAAAAGGAACCGAATTCGGTTCCTTTTTCAATCCGTTCCAGTAAAGGTGACAGTCATCACCCGGTTTTTGTCGAAAAATGGCCTATGTGGTGCATTTCCTTATTGAACAGGAGGATCCCATTATGTACCTAGTTAGGAAAACTAGCCACAGGCGCATAGAATTGGAGTTTTCGCGCATAGCTGGACTTGGCCGGCGCATAAGAATCATTTTTCGCGCATAGAGCATGGAGTTTGGCGCATGGCCAACCGTTTCTCGCGCATAGCCCCCGTCAAGAAGGGAAATCCGCTATGAATTCCACACTGTTTTTCTCCAAATGTCTCTCGCAAATTTCCTTCACCTCTAAAGAGAGCAGAATTTCACTCATTAAGACCCCAAATTGGACATGGAGGAGGTCTTTTTTCTATATTTTGTCCCATCTTCATCAAATGCCACCTATTTTCATAACCTTTTTTCTTTTTCATCATGCAAATAGGGGCAATATTGAACCCGGTACCTTTTTTACAATGCTTTCCGAAATGCTTTTACTACGACTCCATCATCCGCAGGCTCAAAGTCATGTTCAGGGACATGGTGGAATCCCAGTTTTTGATAGAGTTTCATCGCTGTTTCCATGAAGGGGGCTGTATGGAGACCGATGTGCGTGCAGCCCCTTGCTTTGGAGCGGCGCAGGCATTCTTCTATCAGGAGTGGCGCTATCCCTTTTCCCCTCGCATGCGGGTCAACTGCGAGCATCCGGATTTCAGGGTAATCTGAGGATCCGACGAGCCCCCGGTAGACATCTGTTTTTTCTGGACATAATACGATGCTTCCGACAATTTCCCCTTCTAGCTCAGCTACAAATATCATCGCACCGTTTTCTTGATCTGCTTTTGAAGAAATGGCTGTCCTCAACCCTTTCCAATGGTTTGATGAAATTTTATTTTTGTGCTCGTCATAAGCTTCCACCCTCTGCTTTCTTATCAATTCCAATTCTGTTTCATGGGCATCTCGAATTAGCACCATACCTCTTCCTCCATCCATCGTTTGAATGAAACCATTATAATCCAATTTATGGATTAAATGCGCATATTAATGTTATTTCAGCTAATACTATTAAATATCAAAAACTCATTTGACATATCTTTAAAATATGATATAGTAGTAAAAACTTTAATACTTAAAAGCGTTTAAGCAAAAGAATATTCATAGAAGCGTTGATAGGAATTCAGTAGTTTTTGTCCTGCTGCTTATAGAGAGCTGATGGATGGTGGAAATCAGCACACAGACAAAAATGAAATTCGCTCCTTGAGCTCCCTGTTGAATCAGGGCGGTGTGAGCCGTTAACAAAATGAAGCGGCAGGGATTTTTTCCTGCAACTAGGGTGGTAACGCGATATTCATCGTCCCTACTGGTATTTCCGGTAGGGGCGTTTTTGTTTTTTATTGTTCAGAGAGAAAGGGTGTTCAGCATGGAGGAGAATCAGCAAGCGTTGAAAAAAGGATTGCTGCCAAGGCACGTTCAGTTCATTGCTTTGGCAGGGATGATTGGAACGGGGATTTTTAAAGGCAGTGCAGACACATTGAGCATGGCAGGACCGAGTGTTGTGCTAGCTTACTTGGCAGGAGGGCTTCTCCTCTTTATCGTCATGGCAGCTTTAGGGGAAATGGCCATGATGCACCCCAATTTGAATGTCCAGAACCTTGTGCATAAAGCTTTTGGATTCAGAATTTCATTCATCGTTGGATGGCTGTACTGGATCAACTGGATCCTGGTCACCATCGTTGAACTATTAGCAGGCGGAAGCTTCCTGCAGTACTGGCTTCCCGGTGTACCGTTATGGCTGTTGAGCCTGATTTGCGGCATCGTCATTATTGGAATCAATTTGTTCCAGGTCAAGCATTATGGGGAAATGGAATTTTGGTTTGCCGGAATTAAGATATTAGCACTTATTGCTTTCATTGTTTTAGGTTTCCTTATTATTTTCGGCGTTCTGCCAAGCCATGTGGATGATCCTATCTCCAATTTCACCGGACATGGAGGAATCTTCCCGCATGGATTCGGCGGAACAATCAGCGCCCTTTTAGTTGTCATGTTCTCCTATGGCGGGGCAGAGTTGATCGGGGTCGCGGTCACTGAGGTCAAGGATTCCGAAAAGGTCCTTCCGAAGATCATCAAAGGAACGGTCTGGAGGGTCATGATCTTTTACGTACTTCCAATGCTGATTATCTGCGGATTGATGCCTTGGAACGAAGTATCGGCAAAAGAAAGCCCATTCGTTCAAGTATTCAGCCTCTCAGGTCTTCCTGGGGCAGCGCATATCATGAACTTAGTGCTATTGACGGCCGTCCTGTCTGCAGCCAACTCAGGCATCTACGCGACATCAAGGACCCTGTATTCCATGGCACAAAGCGGCGAGGCTCCTAAAAGACTGCTTAAAACAACCAGCACAGGCATTCCGATCAACGGGATCATGATCACCAGCTTCTTTATCGTCGTCGGCGTGTTCCTTGCATACATGACTCCTGAGCAAGTCATCGGTTATTTGATGACAATTCCAGGATTCACTGTCATGCTGATTTGGATCGGAATCTGCGCGGCCCATCTGAAGCTTCGCAAAGAAGATCAGGTGCGTCCATCCTTCCGTCTTAAATGGTCCCCGGCAACGAACATTATTGCTATCGCCGGTCTTTCGTTCATCTTTATTTCATTTTTATTCAATAAAGATAATATCGTCGGTTCCACGGTATGCATTGCGGCGGTAGCCGGACTTACTGTCATTTCTATATTCGCAAAGAAAAAAATACACTAAACATTTGATAAGAGCGGTGCTTCCACCGCTCTTTTTTATTCGGCCAAAAACCGTGGAGACCCGCTTTTTGCCGAACTGTCCAAATTATATAAATACATTTAAAAATCTTATTTTAATAAACCATATTGTATAAATATTCTTTCCGCCGTATTATTAATCTTGCATTTTAATTTATATTTATTCAGGAAGGAATACAGCCATGAATTCTCCATCTACAAAAAAGCTTGGTGTATTGGGACTATCCATCATCAGCGTCAATACAATATTAGGTTTAAAGAATATTCCTTATGCAGCGACAGTCGGTCCATCTGCCATTCTATTTTGGGTCATCGCGGCACTGCTTTATTTCATCCCCCTCAGCTTGATCATCGCGGAGCTTGCAACAAGCTATCCGGAACAAGGCGGCGTCAGCGCGTGGGTCAATCGGGCATTCGGACAAAGAGCGAGCTTTTTAAGCAGCTGGTTCTATTGGGTAGCGAATTTCACCTACTACCCATCATTGCTGCTTGGCATCACGGTCAATATTTCGTATGCCATCAACCAGCCTATGATCATTGAAAATACTTGGCTTAGAACCATCATTGCCTTGACGATTTTCTGGATCGTTACATTACTGACACTCCGGGGAACAAAAATGAGTGAAAAGCTGGCGGCCATCGGAACACCGATCGGGCTGGTGGTGCCGGTTATCCTTATCTTTGGATTCGGTGCATACAGCATCTTCAGCGGAAACCCTTCCGCAACGGAATTTACCGCAAAAACGATTACGCCAAACAGTTTATCCCTTGATACCATCATGTTTTTATCCACATTGATGTTTGCCTTTGCAGGGATGGAGATGCTTGGAACGATTGCCGGAGACGTGAAAAATCCGCAGAAAACTTTCCCGAAAGCAATTGGAATCACTTCTGCCATCATAGCTGTCGTTTATATCCTTGGAACAATCGCTTTCCAATTTGTCGTGAATATCAAGCCTGACCAAACGGCAACCGCTTTGTACTTGTTCGCGGATAAAGCAACAGCTGATTTTCATTTACCATTTCAATTATCTCAAGTTTTAGGCATCTGTTTTGTCATTTCCATCGTTGGCGCATTATCTTTTCTTATTCTGAATCCAAGCGTCATGTTCTATGAAAGCGGCAAGAACGTCCTGCCGAAAATGTTGACCAAAACAAATAAAGCCAACATGCCATCCAACTTAATCTTATGGCAGTCAGCCGGCGTGTCTGTGATTCTATTATTCTCAGGTTTCATTCCGACCATTTCTAGTGCACTGAATATGCTGACATTCATGGCAACATTAGCTTTCTTCATTCCATATGTATATCTGATCCTTGCCTATATCAAATTACGCAGGACAGACAAAACTACTATACGTCCATTTAAAATCAAGAGCATCATCATGGCGAATGTCGTGGCTGGAGCCGCACTGTTTTCCGTCATCGGAACGATAGCTTTGACCTTGATCCCTGCCCCGCATACAACCATTTCAGAATATGCACCACTTGTTGTCGGTCCTATTCTATTCGCAGGATTGGGACTGTGGTTCTATCAGCTCGGGACAAAAGAAACACGCACACAATTGAAAAAGGCAAGTTAATAGAAAAAGCTCAACCCTATGAGGTTGGGCTTTTCTTTTGCCATAAAAAAAGGATAGTAAATCTCTCATCCGCGGTGTAAAATGAATATCAAAAAATGGAATTCAACCATTATTTTCGCTTCCTGGAGGTTGTTGCTGACTACTGATATTAATCCCGATGATCTTTTTAAGGTGGGGGATCAATCTATTCCTTCCGCCAGTTTCCTCTTATTTATCTAAATATTACAAATATATTGAAGAGGTAGATGAAAGTTGAGCATACTTACGAAAGAACCTACTATTTTTAACCACGTTGGGAATAAGATCAAAACGGATGACCGTGAGATTAATATTATTGCTAGATTTGAAGAGCCGCTGGTCGTCGTTCTTGGAAACGTATTAAGCCATGAAGAATGCGATGAGCTGATTCAATTATCCAAGGAAAAAATGGACCGCTCCAAGATCGGATCCGGGCGCGATGTAAATGAACTTAGAACGAGCAGCAGCACCTTCCTTCCGGAAAATGAAAGTGATGTCGTCGAAAGAGTTGAAAAGAGAGTGTCTCAAATCATGAACATTCCTTTCGAACATGGGGAAGGGCTTCAAATCCTTAACTACCAAATTGGCCAGGAATACAAAGCACACTTTGATTTCTTTTCCAAACCTGTCAGCAACCCAAGGATCAGTACATTCGTCATGTACCTGAATGATGTGGAAGAAGGCGGGGAAACGTATTTTCCAAGCCTGAAACTCTCCGTCTCACCTCAAAAAGGAATGGCCGTGTACTTCGAATACTTCTACGATAATCAGGAATTAAACGACCTTACCCTGCACGGCGGAGCACCCGTTATCAAAGGAGATAAGTGGGCTGCCACTCAGTGGATGAGGAGAAAAAGATATAAGTAATGTAGAATGGACGGTCTTCTCTGGAGGACCGTCCATTTTTTGTGTTTATTGGAGAATCAACGTTCCCCACTTTCTTTTGCATCATTTGATTAATTTGTAAACATAAAAAGAGTGCAATTTCTGCACCCTCATCCCAACCTTCTTTCCAACCGAATGCTGAGGGTTGAAAGAGAAAAGTTTATAACGAAATAAATAACGGCTACTAGGATGATGATCGGAAAGATAAAATCAAAATCCTGATTCCAAATAATTTTGGCTGAATTCAATATCTCAAGCAGTCCGAACATGGACGTATAGGACGTGTCCTTGACGATTGTTATGAACTGCCCGACGATAGCTGGGATCATCCGCTTAAAGGCCTGCGGCATAATGATATATATCAGTGTTTGAATATATGTCAGGCCCTGTGAACGTGCAGCTTCAATCTGACCTTTCTCAATTGAATTCAAACCGCTTCTTACAATTTCTGAAAGCTGACTGATTTCAAAAATGATGAGTGCGATGGCCAATTTCCAAAACAGGGTTACGTCTATTCCGAGTTCAGGCAAACCAAAGAACGTAAAAAATAAGATCAAAATCAATGGTGTATTTCTCACTATCTCAACATAGGCAAAGGAAACCTTCCCAATGATCGGCGTTTTGCTGTAGCGGAATATAGCTAAGAATGCACCGATGATAAAACTTGCTACAATAGCGGTGAATGCAAGCAAAAGGGTCATCAAAACCCCTTTTCCTAAAAATATCAGGTTTGGCATTGTATATGCCTCTTTAATTAAATCCATGTACAGCCCTCCTTAAACAAGCAGTTTTCTTTCAAGGAAATTGACGAGTATACTTAATGGAATCGTCAGGATCAAGTAAAAGACCCCTGCAAGGATATAGACCGGAAAAACTTGCCCCGTACTCCCTTGAAGTGAATCTGCAACATACATCAAATCATATCCGGCAAAGAAGGTGAGAACGGCTGAGTTTTTTACCAGATTAATAAATTGCGATCCTAATGGCGGAATCACGATGCGGAAAGCCTGTGGAAGTATAATGAATACCATGGCTTGATAATAGGAAAGCCCTGAGGATCGAGCTGCCTCCATCTGCCCTTTAGGAACAGATTGTATGCCCGCACGGACGATTTCAGCTATGTATGCGGCTGTATAAAACGTCAATCCTAGCATTCCCGCCTGAAATCCTGATAGATTCAGGAATCCGATATGAAGCTGCGGCAATGCATAGTATAAGAAGAAAATCTGAACCAGCAGCGGGGTATTTCTCAAAAATTCGACATACCACCTTGCACAAAAAGCTAGCGGCTTTACTCCTGAAACCCGCAGCGAAGCAATGGTGAATCCCAGGATAAAACTCATGACAAGGGCTGCCAAACTCGTAATGAGAGTACGAAAGAAACCTGACCAGTATTCATCAATGTGGGAAAATACGGTTGCAAAGCTTTGAGCATCCATTTTTCTCACCCCTTATGTTATTTGTCATCAAGAAGCTCATTCAGTATGAAAGAAAGGGCCAGTGGAATACACCAGCCCTCACTTCCTCTTCATTATTTCAGCATAGTGTTTTCTTTTAGGATATCTTCAGGCGGCTCCTCGCCAAACCACTTTTTATAGATTTTGGCTAGTTCACCTGATTCCTTCATGTCATTAAGGAAATCGTTCACATATTCCCTGAATTCATCATCATCCTGATTGAAAATCATTCCATACGGTTCGTCTGTGAACAGACCGCCTGTCAAAACGTAATCAGGATCCTGCTTATGCATTCCCATAAGGATGGCATTATCTGTTGTCAGTACATCGCCTTTTCCTGATTTCAATGCTGTGAAAGCTTGTGCATAATCATCAAATAAAGTCACTTTGGCGTCAGGAGCTGCCTCTTTGATGTTTTGTTCACTTGTTGAACCCTTAACGGAAATAACGACTGTATCTTTGCCTAAATCATCTACACTTTTAATTTTACTGTCTTTCGGAACCAGCAGGGACTGCCCAGCAATGAAGTACACATTTCCGAAATCGACTGTCTGCTCACGCTCTTCTGTTATTGTCGCTGTTGCAGATGCAAGATCGATGTCGCCGCTTGATACAAGTTCCATGCGGGTCTTGGAGTTTACTTGTTTAAGCTCCAGGATATCATCAATTTTTTTGTCTTTCCCGAAGATATGTTTGGCCAGTGCTTTCATTAAATCGATGTCATATCCCTTTACATCCCCGGATTTAGGATCTTTTAGACCGAATAGATTGACGTCATATTTGACGCCTGCTACCAGCTTCCCTCTGTCTTTAATTTGATCCAATTTGCTTGCATTACTGTTTGAATTGCTGCTTTCTTTGCCGCCGCAAGCAGCCAAAACAATTCCAACACTAAGCAGCATGACCAGCATAAGCACTAAAGACTTCTTCAAAATAACTCCCCCTTAAAATTTGTAAAATATATGAGAAAGGCAACTTTATAAGATCTTGCTTAAAAAGTTTCTAGCCCTTTCTTCCCTAGGATTCGTAAAGAATTCATTCGGTGTGTTTTCTTCCACTATCTGGCCTTCATCCATGAAAATCACACGGTCTGCAACTTCACGGGCAAATCCCATTTCATGAGTCACCACGACCATAGTCGATCCTTCTTTAGCCAACAGTTTCATAACTTCAAGTACTTCATTGATCATTTCCGGATCAAGTGCTGAAGTCGGTTCGTCAAATAAAAGAATCTTCGGCTTCATGGCAAGGCCGCGGGCTATTGCTACACGCTGCTGCTGACCACCCGACAATTGGGTTGGACGGAAATGGGCTTTTTCTAAGATCCCGACTTTGGCAAGATAATGCTTAGCATCTTCTTCTGCCTTTTCTTTGGTCATTTTCAACACTTTGCGAGGTGCAAATGTGACATTATCAATGACACTCATATGTGGGTAAAGATTGAAATGCTGAAAAACCATGCTGATGTCTTTACGGAGATCATTCAAGTTCAATTTCTTATCGCTGAGGTTCCGGTCATTGACCATGATTTCGCCATCTTTATATCCCTCAAGTCCATTGATGCAGCGGATCAGCGTACTTTTGCCCGAGCCGCTTGGTCCAATCACCACTACAACCTCTCCATTTTTTATGTTCAAATTGATATTTTTCAGCACGTGATTCTCGCCATACCATTTATTGACGCCATTAAAATGAATCATTTATACGCCTCCTTCTTCTCTTCGCTGGAATTAACTATATATTATGTAAACATATGTAATTATTGTAATTGTAACACAATTCATAATGAATTACTATTCAGAATTATCAAATAACACTACTCGGTAATATGCACATAAAAAAAGCCGCTTTAAAAAAAAGCGGCGCTGACTTTACCAATTATGATTTTCTTATCCAAGCGTGAGCAATGCCACACATTCCACATGCATCGTCTGCGGGAACATATCCACCGGCTGCACTTCAAGCGTCTGGTAGCCGCCGTCCTCGAGAACCCTTAAATCCCGTGCTAGGGTTGCCGGGTTGCACGACACGTAGACGACTTTCTTTGGCTTCATTTGGATGATTGTGTTCAACAATGCTTCATCGCAGCCTTTCCTTGGCGGATCAACTACGAGCACATCAGCGCTGATCCCTTCTTTATACCAGGAAGGGATGACTTTCTCCGCTTCTCCGACAGCAAAATCCACATTGTCGAAGCCGTTTAATTCTGCATTGCGCTTCGCATCTTCAATGGCCTGCGGGACAATTTCCACTCCGAGCACTTTTTTGGCTTTTTGAGCTAGGAACAGCGAGATCGTCCCGATACCACAATACGCATCAATGACGGTTTCATCCCCATTCAACTCGGCATATTCCAATGCTTTATCATAAAGCACCTTGGTCTGGACCGGGTTTACCTGATAGAACGAGCGGGCAGAGATGGCGAATTTCACATCCCCGATATAATCGTAGATGAATTCTTCTCCCCAGAGGACCGTTGTTTGATTGCCAAAGATGACGTTGGTCCTTTTAGAATTGACATTTTGAACAACAGATTTCAATCCATTGACTCGCTCTTTTATCTCTTGAACGATCTCTTCTTTATGCGCCAGGTCCGCGGTCCTTGTCACAAGGACCACCATCACTTCACCTGTTTTACGGCCCACCCGTGTCATGATATGGCGGATCGACCCTTTATGCTTCTCTTCATCATAGGCACGCACTTTATATTTCTTCAAAATATCCTTCACGATTTGGATCGCTTGGTCGTTTTCCTTTTGCTGAATGATGCAAGTGTCCATATCAATGATTTCGTGGCTTCGCTTCTGATAGAAACCTGCAACAAGTTCTCCGTTCTTTTCTCCCACAGGGACCTGTGCTTTGTTGCGGTAGTACCAAGGTTTCTCCATCCCAAGGGCGTCATGGACGGGTACCTCAGGGAGCTTGCCGATCCTCTGCAGGACGTCTCTCACATGCTTGGTTTTCGCTTCCAGCTGTCCTTCATATGAATAATGTTGAATTTGGCATCCGCCGCATTCTCTATAAATCGGACATGGCGGCTCCTGTCTTTTGGGGCTGTCCGTATACCGCTCAGCAACACGGCCGAATCCGTACCCTTTGCTCGGCTTCACGATTTTCACTTTTGCCTCTTCACCGGGAAGGGCATTCGGGACAAAAACAGGGTAGCCGTCAATTTTGGCCACACCATTCCCGTCGTGCGTCAAATCCTTAAAAACAACATCATAATATTCATTTTTCTCTACGGGGGCTTTCCCTTTTTTGCTCATCATGCAACTTCCTTTTCTGTCCGTTTTTCACTATTTCTGATTGTATCATAAGTCCATGGCTAAAGCGATTTGACGATTACCTCTGCCTCCATTCATGTTTCTCCTTTTTAGCGCATAGCATCAAATAAGAATATTCAAGGAGGCGGTCCATCCTGAAAGAGGTCCTGATGTTTACAGACCCGGGTATAGATGATTCGATTGCCATTATGTACGCACTTCTTCATCCAGGCATAAAGCTAGTTGGAATCGTCTCAAGCTATGGGAATATGAGCAAAAAAGATGCAACCAAAAATATAGCCTACCTCCTGCATTTGGCGGGAAAAACCGATATCCCCCTCATTGGCGGCGCGACAAGGCCTTTAAGCGGGAAAATCCCAAAATACTATCCTGAAATTCATGGAGAAGAAGGACTTGGCCCTATCTCTCCACCTGACTATATAAAAGGAGATCTGCTCAATTTCAGCCAGGTTTTTGACATAATCGAAAAGCATCCAGACCTGACCATTGTAGATGTGGGAAGGAGCACCTCCCTTGCCACTGCAATTGTATTGAGCAGCGAGCAGATCGGGAAAATAAAGCAATTTCATATTATGGGCGGCGCGTTCTTGACCCCGGGAAATGTGACAGAGTATGCTGAAGCAAATTTCTATGGAGACCCCATCGCCGTCAATTTGTTCTTAGCGAACTATAAGAACATCACCATCGTGCCCCTCAATGCGACGAATAAAGGAATCATCACAAAAGAGATTGCCCAATACATTGTTCAAAATGCCAATAATCAGTTAGTGTCCATCCTCCAGCCCATCATCGACTACTATATAGATGCATACAAAAAGCTGGTTCCAGGCATCCAAGGGGCTCCTTTGCATGATGTGGTGACTTTGTTTTTACTCATGAATCCCGGGATGGGCAGTAGCATTTCAAGAGATGTGAATATTGAACGGGATGATAAAAGCCGCGGGCAGAGCATCGCCGATTTCCGTCCGAAATCCCAGCCTTCCAAAAATAACATCAATATTTATATGGATTTGAATTACAGCAAATTTGTAGAGGATTTTATTCAGGTGATGATCGGAAGGAATATAGGAAAGAAATAAAAAGCTCCTCATATTCTATTGAAAAAAGTTCTCAATTACGGTTGACAATAAAGTGATTCAGACTTTATGATAAAAGTATCATTGAGAATGATTTTCAAAATCAATACTAATTTAGAATAGATGAGGTGTTCACATGTTGTCGAGTCTGTTTTTATCATTTCGCGAAGGACTGGAAGCTGCGCTGGTCATTGGAATCATATTGGTTCAACTGGCTAAACTCAATAAATCTTCCCTGTCCAAAGCTGTTTACATAGGTGCATTGGCCGGGTTGGCTGTCAGTGCTGTCGGCGGTGTGATTGGTTTTAATGAAGCACAGGAGCTTGAAGAAGCAGGGGAGGAAATCTTTGAAGGAATCATGATGCTAGTGGCAGCTGGATTAATTGCCTACTTCATTCTTTGGCTCCATAAAAGCAAGCAGGTTTCCTCGAGCGTTCTTTCTCAAGTTGAGAAGCGCACAAGCTGGATTGGGTTATTTGTCCTCTCGTTTCTTTCTGTATTGCGGGAAGGCATTGAACTTGTCATCTTCAATATGACTCAAATAGCAGAGAACTCAGGTATGGTTGCATTTGGAAGCATCTTAGGCATTGCCTTAGCGGTCTTATTGGCCATTATTGTTTTCAAGACCACCCTTAAATACAACCTGGGCATCATTTTTAAAGCCCTAGGCATAATATTGATCCTGATTGGCGGAGAGCTTTTCGCTGAAGGACTGGTAAAATTGATTGAGGGCGGAGGAGAACTTTTAGAAACAATCGGCATGATCGTATTTATCGTCCCTTCCCTTTATATTTTCCTTAAAGATGATTTTAAGAGATTCCAAAATCGAGACAAACAAAATAGCAAACCAAAGACGAGTTAATATAAAAGGCTTCCCGTATAAGAGCGGGAAGCCTTTTCTCATTGTTATCTATCCGGACGATCTTCCGGGCGGATCGCATCAATCGGTACATATACTTCAAGATGCCTGTACAGATTTTCGAATTCTGCCGGCAAAAGCCCTCCTAATTCTCCGTCAATATTCAGCTGCATCTTTTCAGTGGACTGCACCTTAATATGATTGGCCTGCGTGTAAATGACATTGGGATCATTGACGTGCTCTCCGCGGATGGCCAGAGATGCAATACGGATGAATTCTGCCAGATTCGTCTTCTTTAAAACGAGCAGGGAGAACAATCCATCATTGATGGAAGCATCCGGTGCAAGCCTCTCGAATCCTCCGACTGAATTGGTCAACCCGACTAAAAACAGCATGACTTCCCCTTCAAACAACTTTCCGTCATATTCAATAGACACTTCAGCAGCTCGGATCGAAGGCAGCATTTCCATGCCCTTTAAATAATAAGCCAACTGGCCAAGCATGGTTTTGAGCTTGCTTGGAACTTCGTATGTCAACTCAGTCAAGCGTCCCCCACCGGCAATATTGATGAAATAGCGGTCGTTCACCCTTCCGATATCAATCGGAATTCTGTCGCCTTTCACGATGATATCTACAGCGGCCATGATATCTCTCGGTATATGTAATGCACGCGCAAAGTCATTCGTTGTCCCTACCGGAATGATCCCTAATTTAGGACGGAATTCCTGCTCTGCCAAGCCATTGACAACTTCATTAATGGTCCCGTCCCCGCCTGCAGCAATGACAAGGTCGTATTTTCTTTCAACCGCAATGCGCGCCGCTTCAGAAGCATCGCCCTCACAGGTCGTCGCATGACAGGAGGTTTCATAGCCGGCCTGCTCCAGTCTCAACAGGACTTCCGCCAAATTCTTCTTGAATATTTCCCGTCCGGAAGTAGGATTATATATTATTCTTGCTCTTTTCATTACCCCATCATCCTAACCTTCTATTTATTTCTTGGCTCTTTTCTCAAAGTTTGTTGCTTTACCCATTAAAACAGGATCCCTTATGCAATCAAAATAACGTATTTAGCTAGTAAAGAGCCTGGATACCCATTTCAACGGACCAAACAGCTAGTTTTACGTTAAAATCGGCAATAAGATTTTAACAACAATTTGTACGAAAACAGCCATTTCTTTTTTAAGAACTATTTTAAGCCGAAAAATTGGTTAAATCTTTATTCTATTCCACTGATTATCCATCATCAAACCGTTTAATGAAACTGACGGAAATTATCATACCTCTTTTATTGAAAAAAATCTAATTAAAACATTGTGTCTAAAATTTCTTTCTCCTACATCATGCCTTCTTTTCGCAGCGGATAAACGCAAAATGAAAGATTAAAAAAAGGAAAAACCCCTTCCGCGTTGGGGAGAGGTCCTCTGCTCTGCAGCAATTCCACACTTCTGATCATGCTTTTTTGGCGAGTTTATCTTCCCTTCCATTTTTCCTGCTTCCTGATATCAGCTTCAGACCGCCGCCTATCAGCAGGACACATACAGCAGCAGGCTGAAAGTAGCTGTCAAACCAGTATTCTATATCGATGCCGATCTCGTTGTAAATGTAGGGGGATGCAGCCGGGAACATAACACTCGTCAACAGATAGTAGATGCCCAATAAAGCAAGTATGATGCCCACCCATCTCTGGTGATTGAATAAAAATGAAATGACCGGTTCATCTTTCAACTCTTCATTTCCGGATTTTGAAGCTGTCTGAAGTCCATCAAAAAAGCTGAAGAACCAGATGAGCGGGACAAGGAACAAGAACAGTCCCAGCCTTAAAATATCTAAGATATAAATGGATAACAAGAATAGCGCCATGAGCTGGATGCCCCTTTTCTGCAGCCCGAGATAAAGGTGGCCGGCGCCTGGGAATATGGATAAAAAGACCGCGATGGCCCTGCTCCTTTTGCCGCCATCCTTGCGCTCTTCGAACTCCTCGAGCAAGGATCGGTCGATCAGCATTTCCCCACGCTGCTTTTTATTCAATTGCTGCATGGAATCAAAAAATCCGAAGATCCATATAATCGGCAGGAACGCCAGAAATACTAAAAATTCACTTCTGTGAGATAAAAAGGTGACGAATAGCACAATGGAGCCAAATCCAAAGAATCCTGCCAGCAGCGTCAGCCCTCTGTTCATCAGCCCTAATTGAAAGTGTCCGACCCCAGGGATAAAGGAGAGGATGATGGTAAAGAACCTCTCTGATTCAAGCGATTGCCCGCCGAGAGCAGCGTCCTCCGTTTTGGTTTGATAGATCCTTGATGCCGTGATGGCTGTATCAATAATATTGATCAAATAGAGGATGAAAGCCATTATGCCAAGCATCAGGAATATCGGCCCTCCTGTAAAATTGATCATGGCCGCGGCTGCTAAAAGCAGTCCGAACACCCCGATTGTGTAAAAGAATCCCCTGACCAATTTTCCAATATACATTAAACCGGCACCGGGAAAAAACGCTAATAAAAAAGCAATGATGGGATTTTTCATTTTATTTATCCTCCTTCGTTTCCTTTTCTACCTTATCCACTATTGAAACAGTTTTATCGAGCAGCACCTTGGTGACAGAGTTCTTTGGCGGCGCTGATGAATTTTCGTAATCCGCAACATATGCTGTAATCGATTGAAAAACACCTGTGGACATCAACAGCACTGTCATGCCTGCAGCAAGGAGATATTGGACCACAGGCTTTTGAAAGACAGCCTTCTGTCTTTTTGCTTCAAGGTGATCTGTCAGGAAAATGACATTATCGGTTTGGGTAAGACTTGAAATTTCCTGCATGATTTTATCAGCGATGCCTTTCTCATCAAACTCCGGAGTGGATGAGCCCTGTTCTTTAACTGCCTGCATATATAAGTCCATGCAGGGGTCGCATTCATATAAGTGGTCCTCATATTCTTCCCGCTTTGATTCATCTAGATTGTCAGAAGCATAAAGCATCCATTGTTCATACGAAACGTGCGTCATGAGAAGTCATCCTCCTTCCAATGGTTTCTGATCCACTTCCTCGCCCTGTACAGCTTCATTTCAATTGTTTTTTCCTGCAGATCCATCTCCTTTGCCAGCTGGGTGCAGGATTTTTCCTGTATGTAAAACCCTTGGACAACCTCTCGATAATTTTCTGGAAGTTCTTCGATCCTCTTCTTTATGATGCGGTTTTTCTCTTTGCGGAGAATATACGATTCAATGCTTTCCGACTGCACCTTCTCAAATTGTCCTGCATTCATATCGTCTTCCAGATCCTCTTTCTTCCTTTGATGCTTCCGTTTGATATCTATGGCATGATTGACAGCGATTCTCGTGATCCAGGTCTTGAATCCTTGATGATTATAGTCAGGAAGGGATGTATAGATTTTCACAAACACTTCTTGTACCGCATCTTCCGTGTCCTTCTGATTTCGCAGTATCCCATTTACTGTCTGGAATACGTGGGAACTGCAATGCTCAATGATTATCCGGAAGGCTTCCTCATTCCCTGTCAGCACCTGTTCAATCAGTGCTTGATCCAATCTGCTCCCCCCTTTCAGCCGGTCTACATTTTAATAGACGAAATGACTTGGGCATGCCCCTACAGATTGGAAAAATTTTTTTTGAAAATGGGTGGCTGGCGCGGCTGCAATGGGAGCACTGGCACGCCCCGGTTTTTGTCGAATGATCTCGTTTTCCCCTTGGAGTTTACTTCCCAGACGGCCGCTCGCGCATAGAAAGGGGAGTTTGGCGCATAAGCTGCCTTGTATCGCGCATAGCCGGCAATTTTTCGCGCATAGAACCAGTGAAATGGCTCATAAGCAGCTATCTCTGGCGCATAGAGCCTGTGCAGGTATGAGATATATCCTAATTTCTCTACTCTCTGCATCCCCATTCCATCCTCCAGCCCCTGAATTGGTCATTCTACTGCCATTTCAGCATCATTTTGCGTGGATTCACTCATCAAACCCATGAAAAAACCTCCTCGGGAACCCGGTCCCAAGAAGGTCTGCCTTTGCCTATTTAAAAAAGTGCCACTCCGCGCGTTTTTAGGAATTCTATCGATTCATCAAGCGAGTCTTCATCGATCTGATAGACTTCGCGCACATACTTCTTCCATTTTTCTTTATCTTTGAGATTGATTTCGGAAATATTCCGGTAGGTCATCACTTTCAAGGAATGGTCCCGAAGGAAATAGCATTCATGGCCATTGAACCTTACTGCAGTGATTCTTCTCATTGTTTGGTTATTGTCCTCGTCCAGATAAGAGCTCTCGATATCTTTTTGAATATCTTCTTCTTCCAGCGGCTTCCACTGAATCTCTTTTTTTACAAAGGACTTGCCGTTTGCCCTGCGATCGACTTCATAGGATTCCTTTGTTTTTTGAGTAAAGATGATCTCTTCCCCAAACCCGTGTAGGACGTGCTGGCGCTTTCCTTCAAGCTCAATCGGCTTCATGATGGGGGAGCCGTATCCAACATCTGCATAATATCTTTTATTCTCTAAGACAACCATGATTCCGAGGTGCCCCGGCTCTACCCTTACCAGCGAACAGTCAAAATCAAGGGCTTTCAAAAGTCTTGTGAAGTTGATGTTCAGCGTGAAGCATGTTCCACCCCAGCCCTTATCAACCAAATTCCCGACAAACTCCTCCATCGAAGGGACATGGACTGGGTTTTTGCAATAGTAGTGGAATTTGCTGAATGTCTCATAGGGCACCTTAAAGAGATGCCGCTGGATGAGCCTCTGCAAATAATTGAGGCTTGGCGTTTCCTGCTCCATTTTTAAATAGTCCAGATATTTTTTTACTGTATCATTCATGATTATCACTCATTTCAACATTAGGCTTCGGGGCCTCCCGGGCGCCGGCACTATCTGTTTCCTATTTAACACTTCAAACGTGACAACGACATGACATCTTCATAATATTTTTAAGACGTTTCATTTTTTCTTTGATTTTACTAGTCGAATCTATGAAAATCAACAACTATCATCCCTCAATTTTTTTAACAGCCAAGCAAATGTTGGCGGATTCTGCGCTAAAAATATGAAACTATTTGTTCCTGTCATCCGTCTTACTAGTAGAAGAAGATTGCCGCAGGGAGGAAATCAGGCATGCGAAGAAGAAAAGCACTTTTATCCATAATCATTATTTCCGCTGTTTTATACGGTTTACTTATCGCATCCAGTGCAAACAAACAATCGAAAAGGTTGGATCTCGAAAATAAAGTCGTGTCCTTTATTGAAAAAAATGAGGAGAATGGTGCCGCTCATATCAATTTCCAAAAAGACATCGGCATTTCTTATGATAAGGCTTATATTTTCCCTCCATATACATCCGATAGTGAATTAAAAAAACATCTCGGAAACCGCTCAGCCGAACTGAAATCATACGGCCTTTACTATCGCGATGACATTTCACTCCTTGTCTTTGTAAAATCGAATCAAATCATGCATGTTGTCAAAATTCCGGCAAAATACAAAGTTACACCTGATAAAAGCTCTCATTCCCCCTATTTAATACAAAAGTCAGTCAAATTTAAAGTCAACGCATAACCCCATTCCGCCTTGGCCTTGGTCGAGAGCGGGATTTTTTGTATAATTTATGTAATTTTCTGACTTTTAATCTCATATAATGACAGACAAGACCCATGAAGGCTGTTTATTGGTTAAATAAGGGGAAATATCCATTCTTCTATGTAGAATCCTGTCAGTTTAGTTCCTTTTATCCTTGAAAATGGACCGTGTTTCTGTATACCATAATAAAATGGAATTAAAAATTGGGGGTTTCACTATGTTTAATATTTTACTTGCCATTGTCGGCGTTTTTATATTATACGAATTGATCAAAACGAAAAACGAAGTAATCGATTTAAATGATTCTATTAAGGATCTAAAAGATGAACTTGCCAAAAAGCATGATAAAGACATGGAATTCTAAATAAATAAGGCTGACTCATCGGATTGGTCTGTCCTCCTGCAAAAGATAAAATAGGAGAGAAACAGGCGCTTATGAGTCAGCCTTATTTTTTCACTTGCCTTCGTTCATTCGGTTCACATTTGCTTGTAGCGTCTTCTCTAAATCCTCAGTAAATCCTCTTTTCATGACGGCTCTTTCTTGTTTAAAATACTCCACTACTTCTTCATCGAACTCTATTTCAATCAATTCGCGGATATCCCATATCCGGAGTGCAATCATAATGGAAATTAAGTGCGCCACTGTGAAAGATTTTTTCTTAAAGTGAACCAGCTCATTGATTGTAGCTATACGAAGACCGGTCAAACGGTGCAGATCACCCTGCGTCATACCTCTGGCTCTAAGGATTTTCCCAAGCTTAACATTTACCTTATGAGGATATTTGGCAAGTGTTTCTATGATGATTTCGTTGGTCTTTTGGTGTATCATTTGTACAGCCCTCCACTTCTACCTTTTTATCATAACGTGGCTGGGCATTTTCTGGAACACTTTTACACAATCCAATTACTGGATTATTCATTTTTCAAAATCCGGACATAAAAAAATAACCCCCGCCAGCTAAAAGAAGGGCTATCATTCCTGTTCTTCGATAATTTTTTTCACCTTTCGGAAGTAGTACCTGACTTCCGGCAGATTGTCTGCTTCCTTTAGCTTCTGTACCAGATCTTCCGCTTCCTTCTTTTTGTCAGGAGTCAATTTAATTTTCACTTTCTCTTCTTTCGACATCGCCAACCGTGTTCACCTCATTGTGTATTGTAGATCCCTGATGAGACGCCGTCTCAAACTGATACCTTGAAATTTCACCAAGATAGTGCTGCCTGGTGCATTCCAAATTCTGTTCAAGCTTTCTGGTAATGACTGAACTTCCTCCAATTCCGGATACCAGACTGATATAAATCACATACCAGACAGGCACCGTATCCATGACCGGCAGGACTGACAAAAAACCGGCAATGATTCCAATGATGATATCCTTCGATGATCCAAAAATGTAATGCTTTTCTCCTTCATCTGTCACAAACTTTCTTGGAAGTGTAAACTCTCCATCCTTGAAGACTAAAATATGTCCCAGACCCCCGATACCACCCATCAACATCGGCAATACAATGATTTCAATTAAGGACATAATCGATACACCCTTTGAAATGATTTACTTATATTATATAATTTTCCAGAATATTCTGAATGGACAATTAGAAGGAAATTTCAAAAAAAGTTTCTCAGGGGAAAAATGGAATAATCATGATAATAGTCACACGTATTCTATCATTTATCAATTACAAAACAGCTTCTATCCCCCAAAAGCAGGACTCGCACCTTACGGGGACATGTATTTTAGGCTATTCCCTATTTTTCCCTCATATTAATTCCTCCAAGTAAAATGTGCGCCTGGACTTTCTTCTTTCTTTAAAATTGCAGAAGCCACTGAAAGCTGCGGAAGCCCTGTTTTAAGCAAAGGAGCATCTGGAAGCCCGGGCTTAACCAGAAATGGCGTACCAATGGATATATACGAATAAAGAGCTTCCATATCACCACTCCTTAATCGTATGCACCCGTGCGTCACTTTTTGGCCAATGGACGCGGGATCATTGGTTCCATGAATGGCGTATCCATCCTGAAGGACGAGGCCGCGCGTACCAAGTACACCATCTCCCCCATTTGGATTCACTACCCTCTGTGATACTTTGCTTGTGGAAAACGGAAGGTTCTCCTTGCCTGATGCTGTTGTATAGGATGACAGGATCGTTTCTTTCCCTGATGGGCTTATTTTGGCCAGGATCAACTTATTGGCTTTCGGATAAAAATGAAGCTCCAATTTGCTGAAGTTCGCAAATTTATCCGGGCTTTTTGATTTTAAAAGGATTGTATCTTTTTGTGCTGTTGCTTCATCTGAAAGCGTCAAAAAATTAGAAGGAGCCCCGCCGGTCATCTCGTCGAGGCTTTTTGGAATGTGTCCATATAATTCGTGGTACCTCACAAAGGCATTTTCCACTGAAAGAAGGGCAAGCGTTTCTTTCTGCTTCTCTATTGGTATTGATACGCTGTTCAAATCATCTTTTGGAGGCGGCTCAGGGTTATGATACTCGTGGAACTGATAATAATAGTCGTTCTTTTCGATAAAGAAACGATTTTCAACATACCTCCAGACAATAAGGAAGGTAAATAAAAGTAAGGACAGAATCAAAATGGCAAGCAGCCATTTCCATAATGAAGAATATCGGCTCGCCTTTTTGTTCTGCGCCGCATATGGCAATGACTGATATTGGTTGAGGTGGTCCAGCTCCCTTTTTGCTTGGAAATAGCCAAGCGCACTAGACTTCTCAAGCTGCTTGACTCCTTCTGTAAACTTCCCTTTTTTAAATAATTCCTGTGCATACTGGTAAAGCATCTGCCGATCATGAGGATGAAATTTTAAATACTTTTCACAATACCTTGGATCATTATTAGAAAGATACGTATGAGACCGAACCTGCGTCAGATTTTTCTTTAGATAGTCCAAATGATACACCCCCCTAATCAAATCTACTCACCGCCGCCATTTTTATACCAATTTTTTAAAAACTCAAAATTTTATTGGAATGAGTTGATAGACATGAGAGAATCGAGGGGAGATTGAAAATCATGGAGGATGGGAAAATGATCAAATCAAAAGTAGTTTCATTTGAAATGAATTCACAGGACCCTGATAAAGCAGCAGCGTTTTATTCTAATGTCTTCGGCTGGACGATTGGTGAACCAAAATGGGGGTATAGTGAAGCTGTTACAAATGGCGGCGACGGGATAAATGGCGGGATTGTGCACGGCCCGAGTGATTATCCACATGGGATCCGACTCCATTTAGAGGTGGATTCCATTGATAATGCTCTAAAGGAAGCTGTTCAAAACGGCGCGCAGATTGTACGTGAAAAGATGGAGTTTGAAGAATTTTATCTAGCCTACATAGTCGATCCGGTTGGGGTTGGCATCGGACTAATTGAAAATAAATAAAGGCTCTTTTCTTAAAGTTTGTTGCTTTTAAAATTAAATTAGGATAGTTTATACAAACAAAAGGGCTTATTTAGCTAGAAAAGAGCCTAGATTCTATATTGCAACGTGCCAAATCGATAATTTCGCGTTAAAATCGGCAGTAAGATTTTAACAACAATGTTTACGAAATCAGCCTAAATAAAACAAGGGCCTTCCGACTTTTAGTTAGAAGGCCCTTGTTGATTAAATTAAATCTTAGTGTACTCCGACTGCATCAAATGCTGCATTCACACTTGCTGCTTCCTGGCTGCTGGATCCGTATAGATCAACAGCAGATTGGACAGCTGCAGCACGAAGCTGGCTGAATGTAGCTTGAGGCGTCAAGTATTGAGTAAGCGCTCGGTAGAAAATAGCACCTGTTTTACTTGTGCCAACGCCTGTAACTTTCACTCCGTAAGCTGTACCTCCTTGGCTTAAAAGGTAGGCGGCTTTATTGCTGATGCCACTGTTTGTGTGAACTCCGCCATTATCGCTCGTTCCTGTGTAGCGGCTGGCATAGTTATCCGGATCGCCGTATTTAGTAGGATCGGACATGGAACGTAAGGCATCCCCTTGTTTTGAAGGAGTATAGATATCCTCGCCGATTTCCCAGTCAGGGCTTTTGCCTGAATAGAATTCTACTAAAGTACCGAAAATATCGGAAAGAGATTCATTGATGGCACCAGACTCATTTTGATAGACAAGTCCTGCCGTCTTTTCTGTCACGGCATGAGTCAATTCATGCGCAACCACATCGATGCCTCCTGAGAATTCGATGAAGTTTACTCCGTCTCCATCTCCATAAACCATTTGAGAGCCGTTCCAGAATGCGTTATTGTAGTTGCGGCTGTAGTGGACTGAAGCTTTCAATGCAGCCCCATTATTGTCATAGCTGTTGCGGTTGAATGTATTTTTATAATAATCATAAGTCACACCTGCATAATAATGAGCATCTACTGCTGCGTGATCATAGCTTGCATTGAACTGATCATCTGCATCTGCCCAAAGCGTTCCAGGTAACCGAGTACGGCTGGAGGCATCATATGTGAAAATGCCTTTTCCTCTTGTATTATCTTGAAGATAATAGGTAGAACCTGAAAGAAGAGTATTTAATGATTTCGTATCTCCCAGCACTCCCGTACCAGTACCGACTGTGTTCGTGCCGCCCGTTGCACCGCCGCCCGGCTTCGCATGATCGATAGAATTATATTTTGAAAGAATTTCCCCAGATGAAGCATCGACAAAATAGTCCCAGTTGCCCGGCTCTGGAGAAAGGAAATTATAATTTACGTGGTAAGCATAATGTGCAGTGCCGTCTTTCATAAAGATCACATAATCCGCTTTTGGAGCGTATTCGTAGTCTGGCTGTGAACCTGCTGCTGCCGTCAAATCTGCTTCCCCTTTGGAGATCGCATCCTTCTTGGATACCTTATCTGCCTTGCTTCCAGCCTTTTTATCCAAGTCCGGCTGAACCGCGCCTGAGAGGGCTGTCAATACGCCATCTTTATCAACATGTGCCGTGATGACCGAGCCGAATACAGGAGTCCCTTTATAGACCTGTTGAAGGCGAAGATATGTAAAGCCAAGTTCATCCTGTTGCTTCTCCAGGACTTTAAATGAATTCTTCGCATCTCCCCCAAGTTTGAAGGAGCCTTCTTTGCCATTGAGATAATTGAATACGATGGTTTCTGCCGAATCCTTCGAAGCTTTTGTCAATTTGCCTGAAACAAATTCCGGCGTCCCGACACGATCGCTCCATTTCACTTTTTCAGATAGATCTGCAGAACCGTTTCCTTGGGCATATGAATACACCGTCGGACTCATAACCAAACCTGCAGCCAACCCCAATGCAACCAATTGTTTTTTCAATGAAACAACAACTCCTCTTTCTATTTTTTTGGACTACAGATATGAATATACAGAAAATAAATAATATTTAAAATAGTCCGTTATAACTCAATTATGAAAATACACCCATGCGTATTTTCCCATTTTCTATAACCATAGGAATAATGGGAATAAAATGCGGTTTTCAGCATATTTGTAGGTGTTTAAGGTCGGAAAATACCGATGGCGCATAGGAGTGTGATTCTGGCGCATAAGTTACTCTGTTCGGCGCATAGGCGGTTGTTTTTGGCGCATAAGTTACTTCGCCCGGCGCATTGACATGTACTTTTCGCGCATAGAACTTTTCTCGAAGGTTAAATCCCCGTAAATTCAGCACAATTTAGTACTTGAAACCCATCTTGCCGACATTTCGCACAGGTTTTTGCTCCAAAACAACAAAAAAAGCTGGCCGCAGCCAGCTTTTCATCAAACTTTATGGTTTATCTTTTATTCATTTCTTCAATCAATAATTTATTGACCATCGGTGGATTTGCCTGTCCTTTGGTCGCTTTCATGATTTGACCGACCAGGAATCCAAGGGCGCGGTCTTTACCGTTTTTGAAATCCTCGATGGACTGCTCGTTAGCGTCCAGGATCTCAGTTACGATTTTGAGAAGTGCTCCTTCGTCAGAAATCTGCACAAGGCCTTTTTCTTTGACGATTTTCTCTGCATCCCCGCCGTTTTCAATCAATTCTTTGAACACTTTCTTCGCGATTTTGGAAGAAATCGTTCCAGCTTCGATTAATTTGATCATGCCTGCCAATCCTTGAGGAGTCAATGCCGTATCTTCCAATTCCTTTTGCTCGGAATTCAGGTAGGCAGACACTTCACCCATCAACCAGTTGGAAGCAAGCTTCGTATCTGCACCAGCTGCAACGGTTTCCTCGAAGAAATCAGACATTTCTTTCGTAAGGGTCAAGACCATCGCATCGTATGCAGGAAGCCCCATGTCTTCAATATAGCGTTTCCTGCGCTGATCCGGAAGCTCAGGGATTTCTGCACGGACACGCTCTTTCCATTCATCATCGATATGAAGGGCAACCAAGTCAGGTTCCGGGAAGTAGCGGTAGTCGTCAGATCCTTCTTTTACACGCATAAGGATGGTTTTGCCTGTAGACTCATCAAAGCGTCTTGTTTCCTGCTCGATAAGACCGCCTGAAAGAAGCACTTTTTCCTGGCGCTTCTCTTCAAATTCCAATCCTTTGCGGACAAAGTTGAAGGAGTTCAAGTTTTTCAATTCTGCTTTCGTACCGAATTTTTCTTGTCCGATTGGACGAAGGGAAATATTCGCATCGCAGCGCAATGAGCCCTCTTCCATCTTACAGTCAGAAACACCTGTATATTGAATGATGGATTTTAACTTTTCAAGATAAGCATACGCTTCTTCAGGCGTACGGATATCCGGCTCGGAAACGATCTCGATCAACGGTGTTCCTTGACGGTTGTAGTCGACAAGGGAATACCCATTGCCTGAGTGAGTCAATTTCCCTGAATCTTCTTCTAAATGCAGGCGAGTGATACCGATTCGCTTTTTCTTACCGTCGACCTCAATTTCGATCCAGCCATGCTCACCGATCGGTTTATCAAATTGAGAGATTTGATACGCTTTTGGATTGTCAGGATAGAAATAGTTTTTACGGTCGAATTTAGTATCCGTTGCGATTTGGCAGTTCAGCGCCATTGCAGCCTTCATACCGAACTCTACTGCTCTTTTATTTAAAACTGGCAGGACCCCCGGGTAGCCAAGGTCGATGACGTTTGTATTTGTATTTGGCTCTGCCCCGAAATGAGCAGGCGCCGGTGAAAATATTTTGGAATCTGTTTTTAGTTCTACATGGACCTCAAGTCCAATGATTGTTTCAAAGTTCATTCCTATGCCCCCCCCCTTACAGTCCTGGTTTTTGTTTATGGAAGTCTGTAGCCTGTTCAAAGGCATGTGCCACACGATAAACCGTACTCTCATCAAAGTGCTTACCGATGATTTGCAATCCAAGCGGCAGTCCGTTTGATGCAAATCCTGCAGGAACGGAGATTCCCGGTACACCAGCAAGGTTAACAGGGATTGTCAGGATATCGTTCGCATACATTGTCAAAGGATCGTCGATTTTTTCGCCGATCTTGAACGCAGGTGTCGGAGTTGTTGGGCCAATGATGACATCGTAGTTCTCAAAGACATCTTCAAAGTCCTTTTTGATCAGCGTACGGGCCTGCTGAGCTTTAATATAGTAAGCATCATAATAGCCTGAGCTTAATGCAAATGTTCCAAGCATGATACGGCGCTTCACTTCTTCACCGAATCCTTCAGAACGTGTCTTCTTGTATAGGTCGACAAGGTTTTCCGCATTTGGAGAACGGTAGCCGTAGCGGACGCCGTCGAAGCGCGCCAAGTTGGATGATGCTTCAGAAGAGGCTAGCAGGTAGTAAGTAGCCACACCGTATTTAGAATGTGGAAGGGAAACTTCATCCCATGTAGCGCCTAATCCTTCAAGGACTTTTAACGCATTCATCACAGATTGCTTTGTTTCTTCGCTGACACCTTCGCCTAGATATTCTTTAGGGACGGCGATGCGAAGCCCTTTGACATCGCCAGTCAAAGCTTCTGCGAAATTCGGCACCTCTACATTTGCTGAAGTAGAGTCGTTTGCATCTAGTCCTGAAATGGCTTGCAAAAGATAGGCATTATCTTCAACTGTACGTGTGATCGGGCCGATTTGATCCAATGAAGAAGCAAATGCCACTAGGCCGAAACGGGAAACGCGGCCATATGTCGGCTTCAATCCTACCACACCGCAGAATGCTGCAGGCTGGCGGATGGATCCACCAGTATCTGATCCAAGTGAAAATAGTACTTCCCCTGCTGCAACAGATGCCGCTGAACCGCCGGAAGATCCGCCTGGAACGGTTTCAAGGTTCCATGGGTTGCTGGTCTTTTGGAAACCGGAGTTTTCAGTGGAAGATCCCATCGCGAATTCATCCATGTTCAATTTTCCGATCGTCACTGTTTCAGCACTATGAAGCTTGTTCATGACAGTCGCATCATAAATAGGATCGAAGTTTTCGAGGATCTTGCTTCCGCATGTTGTGCGAAGATTCTTTGTAACGATGTTATCCTTGATCCCGATCGGCATTCCGAACAGAAGTCCTTTGGATTCATCCGTACCAAGTTTGGCGTCGAGTTCTTTTGCTTTTTGGCGAGCAGACTCCTCATTAAGGGTCAAGAAAGCTTTCACTTGATCCTCGACGGCACCGATGCGCTTATATGATTCATCTACAAGATCTGTTACAGTGATTTCTTTTTTATGTAAAAGTTCATGAAGCTCTGATACTTTATGATCAAATAATGACATTGAATTCCCTCCTATTCCAAGATGGTCGGAACACGAACTTGTCCATCTTGATGATCTGGTGCATTTTTCAATACTTCTTCACGCGGAAGTCCTTTGACGGATTTGTCTTCTCGCAGCACATTTTTCATATCCAATACATGTGAAGTAGGCTTCACATTATCTGTATCCAACTCATTAAGCTGTTCCGCAAATCCAATGATTGCGTCAAGCTGATGGGCAAATTTTTCAACTTCCTGTTCTGAAAATTCCAGACGGGCAAGGTGAGCAACGTGCTTAACCTCTTCTTTTGAAATTCTGGACATTCCATTCACCTCCGAAAATAGTCGAACAAACACAATAATATTGATAATATCAAACTTCAATCATGACAAGCAACTTGAATTGGCATTTCAATACATAAGTATTATTGTACCACGAACGCTGTCTGTCTCACAGGTATGAGCTAGTTATTTCCTTACAAAGATGAAGGAAAATACAGGCTGCACCCAAATTGAATATTTTTACAAAATTCATATGGACATTCTTCCCGTAAAAGTAAAAAATAATAATGAAGGAAATGGGGGAATTTTCATTGAAATTTTTTCGATTTGATGAGGAAGTTAAACGTTCCATCACTGCATTTAACAGTCGCAATGTCGGCATCAGTCCAATTATGAAATCCGCTGCACCTTCCCAGATTGGCTGCATGCATTTCAGTGGAGACAGCGTTCTCGGTATGCATCCGGCCACATGCCCACAGCTCTTTTTAGTAACAGATGGCTCAGGATGGGTGAAACTGCGAGGAGAAGATCCAGTCCCTGTGGAAGCCGGTACAGCTGTATTCTGGGAAACCGGTGAAGAACATGAATCAGGCTCCGCAAACGGTATGACCGCATTTGTAATGGAAGGAGAACACTTCTCTCCTGAGAAATTCATGCCTGCTTTGACTCCAGTAAAATACAATAAAAATTAATTTCTTCTTCACGGATATGGCGCCTTTCTGAGGGTGCCTTTTTTGTATAAAAAAATAGTGAAAGGGAGAAATTATTGGGGTGAAAACTGTTAGGATTTGTTACCGGGTTTTCCAGTAAAAAAGCTTGTAATGTTTTTGATATATAATTCTGAATAGTTTTACTTTAATTTCTTTTCAACCCTTGCCTATCCCTTATGTCAACTGGTCTGAACGCTCTTCCGTATATTGTTGCAATTGTTTCGATTCCTTGAACAAAGGGAATATATTTGTTAGGTTATTGAACCGTAGGCAGAGCTTTCGGTTCGTCGTTCGTGAGCTCTAAAAAATTTTACTCAAAGGAGAGATATAGTGGAAACAGGAACGTTAGTATCATTAGGAATATACTTCGTCGGTATGCTCCTGATCGGTTTCTACGCTTATAAGAAATCGACAGGCAACTTATCGGAATACATGTTAGGCGGTCGTGGACTGGGTCCTGCTGTAACAGCTTTATCAGCCGGGGCGTCTGATATGAGTGGATGGATGCTCATGGGATTGCCAGGCGCAATGTACGCAGACGGACTTTCAAGTGCCTGGATCGCAGTCGGTTTATCCATCGGTGCGTATCTGAACTACCTCATTTTGGCTCCACGCCTTAGAACGTACACGGTGGTAGCAAACGACTCCATTACGATCCCCGATTACTTCGAAAATCGTTTTATGGATAAAACAAGGATTCTACGGTTCTTCTCCGCAATCGTAATCATTATTTTCTTTACGCTGTATACTTCAGCTGGTTTAGTATCAGGAGGAACCTTATTCGAATCTGCATTTGGCCTTGATTACCGTGTAGGTCTATTCGTTACAGCAGCTGTCGTAATCTGCTACACATTATTTGGCGGCTTCCTTGCAGTTAGTTTGACGGACTTCGCACAAGGTGTCATCATGTTTATCGCATTGGTCATGGTGCCAATCGTCGCATTCACTGATTTAGGTGGAACGGCAACTGTTTTTGATGAAGTTAGAAATATTGATCCAACTCTATTAGATATTTTTAAAGGAACGTCCATTATTGGAATTTTATCATTCCTTGCATGGGGATTGGGCTACTTCGGGCAGCCCCATATCATCGTTCGCTTTATGGCCATTTCTTCTATTAAAGAATTAAAGCCGGCACGACGCATTGCTATGAGCTGGATGATTATTTCTATCATTGGTGCACTACTGACTGGTTTGGTCGGTATTGCTTATATCTCCGTGAATGGTCTTTCATTGGATGATCCGGAAACAATCTTCATCTACTTCTCGCAAGTGCTGTTCAACCCGTATATCACTGGATTCTTATTAGCAGCCATCCTGGCGGCAATCATGAGTACAATTTCTTCCCAATTGCTCGTTACGTCCAGTGCATTGACAGAAGACTTCTACAAAGCATTTCTACGCAGAAATGCATCTGATAAGGAACTCGTGACAATCGGTCGACTTGCTGTTTTGCTTGTGGCCATTGTAGGCATCCTTTTATCTCTTACACCAAACGATACTATCCTTGGCCTGGTAGGTAATGCATGGGCAGGATTCGGTTCCGCATTCGGTCCAGCCATCCTATTGAGCTTGTACTGGAAGCGCATGACCAAGTGGGGTGCACTTGCAGGAATGATCGTTGGTGCCGTTACCGTCATCATTTGGATCAGCATCGATGGATTGAGTGAGTTCATGTACGAAATGATTCCAGGCTTCTTCCTCAGCTTGATTGCTGTTATCGTTGTAAGTATGATGACCAGCAGTCCGAAAAAAGCTGTCCATGAAAAATTTGATGAAATGGAAGAAGTGCTTGAAGATGCAACAAAATAAAATTTATTGATTTTATAGCTTACGGCGAAACTTTAAGAGCCCCTGTCTTGTGACAGGGGCTCTTTTTCACTTCTATCTGGCTGGCTTCAGCGCCTAGCTGCTCGAGGTCATAAGCCATAACTCTACGGAAATCAGGATTTCCTCCGAGTTCCGTCTTATGCATGTCGCAGCTTTCAAGGCACATCCGCTTTTCTATTTTATAACATTTCAGAAGTTGTTTTTGCTTGCATGTGAAGCATTAGGTAGTCTGGGCCGCCCGCTTTGGAGTCGGTTCCGGACATGTTGAATCCGCCGAACGGCTGGTAGCCGACGATCGCGCCTGTACAGCCGCGGTTGAAGTAAAGGTTTCCGACATGGAAGTCTTCCTTCGCCTGGTCGATGTGTGCGCGGTTGTTCGTGATGACTGCACCCGTCAAGCCGTAGTCTGTGTCGTTGGCGATTTC
>NZ_QQAY01000016.1 GCF_003350505.1 Falsibacillus pallidus | reverse complement strand
CAGCTGACGGATACTAATCGATCGAGGACTTAACCACATTTGGTTGATTCCGGTTTAACATGTCACTTACTCTTTATCTAGTTTTGAGAGAACAAACTCTCTATATGTCCGGTGATTACGGCGAAGAGGCCACACCCGTTCCCATACCGAACACGGAAGTTAAGCTCTTCAGCGCCAATGGTAGTTGGGGGTTTCCCCCTGCAAGAGTAGGACGTCGCCGGGCAATGAAGAAAGAGCAGCTGAGAGGCTGCTTTTTTTGTGTTTCTGGGGAGTTATTTGGTGGGTAGAGGGACAATTTATGGCGCTTGAGCCGAGCGAGTGCTCAGTCATGGGTAAAGGCAAAGAAACAACCCTTTCAATTTGCCAGGCTGCCGCCTGGATATTCGGCAAGAGCAAGAGACCAGCGAAAATCACCTCATCGGAGCAGAATTGAACTTAAAAAATGATTCAAATTGTCTTTTTATCGATAATTAAAAGGCAAAGTCCTCGTGAAAGGGAACAAAAAGAGTGAAAATGGGGGAAATCATAGGGGAATTCGCCCGCGCTAATTGGTCTATGCGCGAGAAGTGCTTGTCTATGAACCATTCGGGCTACCTTATGCGCGAAACCAATTTGCCTATGCGCCGGACGGGAAGGGTTATGCGCCAAAATGACATTCCTTTGCGCCAATGGCAATTCCGGTGCCAGTGGGGGTGTCTTCATAGCCGATTGAGCGCTCAGTCAACGCGCCAAAGACCAAAACCATTCAATTTGCCAGGCTGTCGCCTGATATTCGGTAAGAGCAAAAGAATAAGAAAAATGAGCCCTGTAATAGCGGATCTGAACTAATAAATGATTCAAACTGTCCCTTTATCGATAATTAAGAGACAAACTCATCCTGAAAGAGAACAAAAAGAGTGAAAATGGGGGAAATCATCGGGGAATTCGCCCGCGCTAATTGGTCTATGCGCGAGAAGTGCTTGTCTATGAACCATTCGGGCTAACTTATGCGCGAAACCAATTTGCCTATGCGCCGTCCAGGAAGGTTTATGCGCCAAAGTCCCCTTCTTATGCGCCAGCGCTCACTTTTGACCAAATAATCATCTCGATTGAGCGCTCAGTCAACGCGCCAAAGACCAAAACCTTACAATTTGCCAGGCTATCGCCTGGATATTCAGCAAGATCAAAAGAAGAGGGAAAATACACTTCATAGAAGCATATTTGAACTTATAAATGATTCAAATTGTCTTTATATCGATCATTAAGAGGCAAACTCATCCTGAAAGGAAACAAAAGGAGCAAAAACGGGGGAAATCATCCGGAATTCGCCCATGCTATTTTGTTCTATGCGCGAGAAATGCTTGTCTATGAACCATTCTGGCTACCTTATGCGCGAAAACAATTTGGCTATGCGCCGGCTAGGAAGGGTTATGCGCCAAAGTCCCCTTCTTATGCGCCAGCGCTCATTTTTGCCCCAAGGATCCTCTCGATTGAGCGCTCAGTCAATGCTCCAAAGACCAAAACCCATTAATTTGCCAGGCTGTCGCCTGGGTATTCAGCAAGATCAAAAGAGTAATCTACCCTAAAAAGAGCCGCACACTACATGCAGCCCTTATTCAAAACCCCGCTTTTCCCTTGATCTCCTTCAAAAACCCACTTGCTTTAGCCCGAGCTTTCTCTGCCCCATAGGCAAGGATCTCATCTAATTTATGTGGTGAAGCCATTAATTCTTTATATTTCTCCCTCGGTTCTTCGAGACGGGTGTTCATGAGTTCAAACAGCGCATGCTTGGCATCTCCCCAACTGATGCCTTTCTCGTATTGTTCCCTCATTGCTTTCACTTCACTTTGATCAGCAAATTCCTTGTAAATAGAGAAGATGATGGACTCATCCGGATTTTTTGGCGTTTCAGGCGGTAAGGAGTCCGTCTTAATTTTATTGATTAATTTCCTGAGTTTTTTAGGCTCTTCAAATAGAGGGATGGTGTTGTTATAGCTTTTGCTCATCTTTCTGCCATCCAGCCCTAATAAAATGGATGATTCCTTTTCAATGATGGCTTCAGGGAGTTTGAATGTTTCTCCATAGTTCTTGTTGAATGCCTCTGCAAGGTCTCTTGCGATCTCTACATGCTGAAGCTGGTCTTTCCCAACGGGTACTAAGTCTGTGTTAAACAGCAGGATATCGGCGGACATTAGGACGGAATAGGTGAATAACCCCATGTTGACTCCATCGTCTATGTCTTTGCCTGCTGCTTTATTCTTTTCGACAGCGTCCTTATAAGCGTGGGCGCGGTTCATGAGGCCTTTGGCGGCAAAACAGGATAAAATCCAGCTGAGTTCAAATATTTCTGGTACATCTGATTGCCGGTAGAAGATCGATTTTTCCGGATTTAGTCCAAGGGCGATCCATGTTGCTGCGATTCCATAGGATAGCTGCTTCATTTCAAGGGGGTCGTGGATTTTGGTCAATCCATGGTAATCCGCGACAAAGTATACAGGATTGTAATCTTTTTCCTCGGCAAGGGCCAAGGCGGGTTTAATCGAGCCTATATAATTGCCAAGGTGTATTTGGCCGGTTGGCTTGATTCCGGTTAAAACTGTTTTTTTCATTACTGTTCCTCCGTTCGTAGAAAATAAAAAAGGGTCCCCCATCCTATAAAAAGGACGGGAGACCCGTGGTGCCACCTTCATTCGGCTGCTGCCAGCCGCGCTCAAAGAGTACGGAAATAATACATTTCATTATTTCGATACCTGTCTTTTTTAACGGTAAGACTTTCCGCCATGGCCTACTTAGGTTCAGCCTGGATGCTCAGAAGCCCATTCAATGCAAGTGCACACTGATTCCCACCAGCCATCAGCTCTCTTAAGTGCCGCTTACATCTACTTTTCTTCTTCAATGCATTAGTATGATTTCAATTATTGTAAATTATGGATATTTAATTTGCAATAGTTATTTTTAAGGCGAATGCGTAAAATCTGGGCAGACCAGTAAGAAGGTGTCATCTATATTTTCTGTATGTGGAGGGAAAATGGGAAGGTAGCCGAAAGGGGGAGGTTGTTTGTGAAAGGAACTGCAGCATTTATATCCATCGCACTGCTGATGGGCTGTTCACAAGGTGCTGATGAAGATAAATCGATTTCTTTAAAGGATAAACCTGCGCCGGTGCGGTCTGTTTCATATAAGGAACAGCCAGTAACTATAAAGCCGGAAAAAAAGATATTAGATGTACCGATAATCGCCCAAAATCCAGAATTGAAGTATGGATGTGAAGTGACGAGTCTAGCCATGCTTCTTCAAGATGCAGGGGTCAAGGCAGGGAAAATGGAGCTGGCACAAAAAGTCGCCAAGGATCCGGATCCTGTCGTGAAATCAAGAAATGGCGATATTATCAAATGGGGCGACCCGAGTAAAGGGTTTGTCGGGGATATGACGGGAAGGCACATGGGATATGCGGTTTATGATCAGCCGCTTGAAAACCTTATGAATGAATATTTGCCAGGCCGCACGGTCAACCTCACGGGTCAGCCGTTTGACAGGCTGCTGGAGCAGATTCAAAATGGGAAGCCTGTCATCGTATGGACGACAGGCGATTTTAGGCTGCCTGACCGCTGGGAGTCCTGGAGCCACGGTGCTAAAAAAATTAGAACCCCGCTCGATCTCCATGTTGTCGTGCTGGTAGGGTACGATGCCGATTCTGTTTATCTTAACGATCCGCTGTCTGGAAAAAAGGCGGTAAAAGTGAATAAGGCGCGCTTTATTGCCTCGTGGAAGGCATTAGGGGAAAGAGCCGTTTCCTACGCTTGAGTGATGGGCCTATAAAGAATTTAGAAAAATTTTTTGTAGGCCTGTTTCTTTAGATAAAACAAGGGTATTAAAGTAATAATTATCTCATAACGGGTTTAGACCATGTGTGAACATGGAACAATGGATACATATCAATTCATTGCCAAGAAGAATGTCTTTCATGTATAATTTATGTCAAAGATAGTCAAAGTCAAGTCGAAGGATTGGGGGTGACTTGGTGAGGAATATATCAGACATCATTGAAAACTATTTGAAGCAGGTTTTATCATTGAGCCAAAGTGAAATATTGGAAATCAAGAGGAGTGAAATCGCTGATAAGTTTCAATGCGTCCCCTCCCAGATCAACTATGTTATCAATACCCGCTTCACGATTGAGAAGGGATATTTGGTTGAAAGTAAAAGGGGAGGCGGCGGCTACATTCGCATCATGAAAGTGCAGTCGCATGATCAGGCACATTTAATCGATCAGCTGATCTCCCTCGTAAAGTCAAGGGCTTCCCAGGCAAGTGCAGAGGATATTGTCTTCCGTTTGGTAGAAGAGGGCGTCCTTTCCCCGCGGGAAGCGAAGATCATGATCAGCGTCATGGACCGTTCCGTCCTGTACATCGAATTGCCTGAGAGGGATGAACTCCGTGCAAGGATGCTTAAAGCGATGCTAATGACTTTAAAGTATAAATGATGAAGAGGTGAATGAATTGATTTGTCAGGAGTGCAATGAACGACCAGCGACTCTTCATTTTACAAAAATCATCAATGGTCAAAAGACAGAATTTCACTTATGCGAGAAATGCGCCCAAGATAAAGGGGAGAGTTTTTTATTCGGAGATTCATCAGGGTTTTCCATTAACAACCTGCTGGCAGGTCTTTTTAGCAGCGATAATATCTTTCAGAAGGAAAAGCAAACCCTTCCGAAGAATGAAGTAGTTCAATGTGAAAGGTGTTCCATGACGCTTCCGCAATTTATCAATATCGGACGCTTTGGATGCCCGAATTGCTATCATGCGTTCCGCAATCATCTTGATTCCATCTTAAAAAGGCTTCACAGCGGAAATACTGCACATCATGGGAAAATACCAGAACGAATGGGCGGTTCCATTCATACGAAGAAGCAAATCCATGTGCTGAAAGAAGAAATGAAGGCGTTCATCGAAACGGAGGAATTTGAGAAGGCCGCTGAACTGCGCGACGAAATCCGTTCGTTGGAGAAATCCTTGAAGCAGGGAGGGGAATCTTCATGAGCCTTGAGAAGTTTTTGAATCAAGCGGTCAGCAGCTGGATGTGCGAAGAAGGACCGGATTCAGACATTGTGTTAAGCTCCCGCATCCGATTGGCCCGGAATCTGAATGATTACAGCTTCCCGACCATGTTCTCGAATGAAGAAGCTGCAGAGATCGTAGCAAATGTGGAGAAGAATCTGGAGAATGAAGCATTCCATCAGTTCGGCCAGATCGAAAGTTTGAAAGTGAATGAACTGCAGCCTCTCCAGAAAAGGGTGCTCGTCGAAAAGCATTTGATCAGCCCTTATCTTGCGGAAGATTCCAATTACCCCGCTGTCCTGCTTTCAGAACAAGAGGATATCAGCATCATGATTAATGAAGAGGACCATATACGCATTCAGTGCCTGTTTCCAGGACTTCAATTAAAAAAAGCATTAAATCGAGCAAATCAAATCGATGATTTAATGGAGCAACAGCTGGATTATGCATACAATGAAAAATTAGGATACTTAACCAGCTGCCCAACTAATGTGGGGACAGGACTCAGGGCATCTGTCATGATGCATCTGCCGGGTCTTGTTTTGACGCAGCAGATCAATAGAATCATCCCGGCAATCAACCAACTTGGTCTTGTTGTTAGAGGAATTTATGGGGAAGGCAGCGAAGCTTTAGGGAACATCTTTCAGATTTCCAATCAAATCACATTGGGCAAATCTGAAGATGACATCATTGAGGATTTATACAGCGTAGTGCAGCAGATTATTTCCCAAGAAAGGTCCGCGAGGGAAGCATTAGTCAAAACATCACACATACAATTAGAAGACAGAGTGTATCGATCTTATGGTGTTTTGACCAACAGCAGAATCCTTGAATCAAAAGAGGCTGCCAAATGTTTATCCGATGTTCGTCTTGGGATTGATTTAGGGTTCTTTTCCCATATTTCCAGAAACATATTAAATGAACTCATGATTCTGACTCAACCAGGATTTTTACAGCAATATGCCGGTGGGCCGCTCAGACCTGATGAGCGCGACATCAGAAGGGCTACATTGATACGTGAGCGATTGAAGTTAGAGGAAAATCAGAATAGCAAGGAGGAAAACTAATATGATGTTTGGACGATTTACAGAAAGAGCGCAAAAGGTGTTGGCCCTGGCTCAAGAAGAAGCGATTCGATTATCACACAGCAATATCGGCACGGAGCATGTCCTTCTTGGATTGGTAAGAGAAGGGGAAGGCATTGCCGCTAAAGCCCTTTACGGACTTGGACTGAGTCCTGAAAAGATCCAAAAGGAAGTTGAGACGCTAATCGGTAAAGGTCAGGATGCCTCCCAGACGATCCAATATACACCGAGAGCGAAGAAAGTCATCGAATTATCAATGGATGAAGCACGTAAACTCGGCCATTCCTATGTAGGTACAGAGCACATTCTCCTTGGATTGATCAGAGAAGGAGAAGGCGTGGCAGCACGTGTTTTAAATAACCTTGGTGTCAGCTTGAATAAAGCACGCCAGCAAGTGCTTCAGTTGCTTGGAAGCAACGAAGCGAATAATCACCAGGGCGGTTCAAGCTCCAATGCGAATACACCGACTCTTGACGGATTGGCACGTGATTTGACGGCTATTGCCCGCGAAGGCAGCCTTGATCCGGTCATCGGCAGAAGCAAGGAAATCCAGCGCGTCATCGAGGTTCTCAGCCGACGGACGAAAAACAACCCTGTCCTGATCGGGGAGCCAGGTGTAGGGAAGACCGCTATTGCGGAAGGATTGGCTCAGCAAATCATCAATAATGAAGTGCCTGAGATCCTGCGCGACAAACGTGTCATGACCCTTGATATGGGAACAGTTGTAGCGGGCACTAAATACCGCGGCGAGTTTGAAGACCGTTTGAAAAAAGTAATGGACGAAATCCGACAAGCGGGGAACATCATCTTATTCATTGATGAGTTGCATACATTAATTGGTGCAGGCGGAGCGGAAGGCGCCATCGATGCGTCCAACATTCTAAAGCCGGCTCTTGCAAGGGGCGAATTGCAGTGCATTGGTGCTACAACCCTTGATGAGTACCGTAAATATATCGAAAAAGACGCAGCTCTTGAAAGACGGTTCCAGCCGATTACCGTGGATGAGCCGACAACTGAAGAGTCCATCCAGATTCTGAATGGCCTGCGTGATCGCTATGAAGCCCACCATAGGGTTTCCATCACAGATGCAGCGATCGATGCAGCAGTGAAGCTTTCCGACCGCTACATTTCCGACCGGTTCCTTCCGGACAAAGCGATTGACTTGATTGATGAAGCAGGCTCCAAGGTGCGCCTTCGTTCTTATACTACTCCTCCGAATCTGAAGGAGCTCGAAGCAAAACTGGAAGAAATTCGTAAAGAAAAAGATGCAGCTGTACAGAGCCAGGAGTTCGAAAAAGCGGCTTCATTAAGAGATTCTGAGCAGAAGCTTCGTGAAGAGCTGGAAGAAACGAAGAAATCCTGGAAAGAAAAACAGGGGCAGGAAAACAGTGAAGTCACAGTAGAGGATATCGCACATGTTGTATCCAGCTGGACTGGTATTCCTGTATCGAAGCTTGCACAAACGGAAACAGAGAAGCTTCTCAATCTTGAAGAAATCCTGCATTCCCGTGTCATCGGGCAGGAAGAGGCTGTGAAAGCTGTATCCAAGGCTGTCCGCCGTGCAAGAGCAGGATTGAAGGATCCAAAGCGCCCGATCGGTTCATTTATTTTCCTTGGGCCTACAGGCGTCGGAAAAACAGAGCTTGCCCGCGCATTAGCTGAAGCGATGTTTGGCGATGAGGATGCCATGATCCGCGTCGATATGTCGGAGTACATGGAGAAGCATTCCACTTCCAGACTTGTCGGCTCCCCTCCAGGCTATGTAGGGTATGATGAAGGCGGCCAGCTTACAGAGAAGGTTAGAAGAAAGCCTTATTCCGTCATCTTGCTCGATGAAATCGAAAAAGCTCACCCTGACGTTTTCAATATCCTATTGCAGGTCCTTGAAGACGGAAGGCTTACAGATTCAAAAGGCCGCACAGTGGATTTCCGCAACACGGTCGTCATCATGACATCAAACGTTGGTGCAGATGCATTGAAACGAAATAAATATGTCGGATTTAACATCCAGGATGGAGAACAGGATTATAAAGATATGAAGGGGAAAGTCATGGAAGAGCTGAAAAAGGCATTCCGTCCAGAGTTCCTCAACCGTATCGATGAAATCATTGTTTTCCACTCACTTGAAAAAGATCATCTGAAGCAAATCGTCACATTGATGGGTGACCAGCTGACAAACAGGCTGAAAGAGCAGGAAATAAATCTTGAACTTACAGATGCAGCCAAGCTGAAGATTGCTGACGAAGGATTTGATCCTGAGTACGGAGCACGTCCGCTACGCAGGGCCATTCAGAAGCATATCGAAGACAGACTTTCAGAAGAACTTTTGAAGGGTACTGTATTGACTGGCCAGCATGTGACCATCGATGTGAAAGATGGGGAATTTGTGGTCAAAACCAATGAGGCAACTGGAACATTATCATAAATAAAATGGGAGGTACACGAAATGCGTGTACCTCTTTGTACATATGGTTTATTTTTGTAGTATTTTCCAACTTTCATGCTTATAGGAAATATACCTACATACATATGTAGAGAGGAGTACAGGATGGCGAAGAAAAAGACGAAATTCATATGCCAATCATGCGGATATGAATCAGCCAAATGGATGGGGCGCTGCCCTGGGTGCGGAGAATGGAACCAGATGGTCGAAGAAGTAGAAGTGGTTTCAAAGGCTAAAGGAGTTTTTCAGCACTCTGCACCGGGAAAAGCAGCTAAAGCTTCACCGATTACATCGATTGAATCTGTGCAGGAACCGAGAATAACAACAGATATGAAAGAATTGAACCGGGTCCTCGGAGGCGGAGTCGTCCCCGGCTCGCTTGTTTTGATCGGCGGAGATCCCGGTATCGGCAAATCTACGCTTCTCCTTCAAGTTTCGGCGCAGCTTGCCAGGCTTGATCACCAAGTCCTTTATATTTCCGGTGAAGAATCTGTGAAACAGACAAAACTGAGGGCAGACCGGCTTGATGTCCTTTCACCGAATTTATTTGTTTATTCTGAGACGAATCTTGAATCCGTCCATCAATCGATAGAAGATGTGAAACCTGACTTTGTGATTGTGGACTCCATCCAGACCGTTTATCATCCAGAAGTGACATCGGCGCCGGGAAGTGTCTCCCAGGTGAGGGAGTGTACGGCTGAATTGATGAGAATTGCGAAAACTAAGGGTATTGCCATATTTATTGTCGGGCATGTTACAAAGGAAGGTTCGATTGCAGGTCCGCGGCTTCTTGAACATATGGTGGATACCGTCCTGTATTTTGAAGGGGAGCGCCATCATACATACAGGATTTTGAGGGCGGTTAAAAACCGCTTCGGCTCCACAAATGAGATGGGCATATTCGAGATGAAGGAAGCGGGTCTTGAAGAAGTGGAAAACCCTTCGGAAATCTTTTTGGAAGAACGTTCAAAAGGAGCTTCCGGATCAACTGTAGTAGCTTCCATGGAAGGGACCAGACCAGTTCTTGTGGAAATTCAGGCGTTGATCTCACCGATGAGTTTCGGGAATCCAAGGAGGATGGCTACAGGCATCGACCATAACCGGGTGTCTCTGTTGATGGCGGTGCTGGAGAAAAGGGTAGGCATGCTGCTTCAGAACCAGGATGCCTACTTAAAAGTAGCAGGCGGGGTGAAGATCGATGAACCTGCCATTGACTTAGCGATTGCTGTCAGCATTGCTTCAAGTTTCCGTGATCAGCCTACCCGCCCAACGGATTGTTTTATAGGAGAGATCGGGCTTACTGGGGAAGTAAGGCGTGTATCCCGTATTGAACAGAGGGTCCAGGAAGCAGCTAAGCTTGGGTTCGAACGCGTCATCCTTCCAACGAATAATATCGGAGGCTGGACCTTCCCGCCGAACATCAATGTGGTGGGTGTCTCTTCTGTAAGCGAAGCATTGCAATTTGCATTAGGAGGCTAACCTGTATGGATGATAAGAAGCAAGCGGATAAATCCATGTCTGACATCTTGCAATTCGTGGCGCCGGGTACTCCCATCCGGGAAGGCATTGAGAACGTGCTCCGTGCCAATACGGGTGGATTGATCGTGATGGGATACAATGAAAAAGTCCGTGCCATAGTGGATGGCGGTTTTCATATCAATTGCCCATTTTCTCCAAGCTATTTATATGAATTGGCTAAAATGGACGGTGCGATCATCCTCAATGAAATAGGGAGTAAAATTTTGATTGCCAATGCACAGCTGGCTCCTGATGCGGCCATCTCATCTACAGAAACAGGGATGAGGCACCGGACAGCAGAACGGGTTGCTAAGCAGACGAAAGCTCTCGTCCTGGCTATTTCCCAGCGCCGTAATGTCATTACACTGTATCAAGGGAATTTCCGCTATGCTTTAAAAGACATCGCAGTGATCTTAACGAAAGCGAACCAAGCCATCCAAACCCTCGAGAAATACAAAGTGGTATTGGATCAAAGCATTGCAAGCTTATCTGTCTTGGAATTCGAGGAATTGGGTACCTACAGCGACCTTCTTCAAGTTCTTCACCGGTTTGAGATGGTTCTAAGGATCAAGAATGAACTCCTCTCCTATTTAAACGAATTGGGGACAGAGGGGAGGCTCATCCGGCTGCAGATGAACGAACTGCTGGCAGACATCGAGGAAGAAGCGATGATGATCATCCGCGACTATGCAGCGGATCGTTCCATTAAGCCGTTTGAAATTTTATTTCGATTTCAGGAATTGGTCAGCACGGATGTTTTGGATGATGGAATGCTCTTGAAGCTTCTTGGCTATAACGGCTTTGTGCCGATGGAGGAAGGAATCTGTCCCCGTGGGTACCGGGTGCTGAGCAAAATCCCCCGCCTGCCAGTGGTAATCATGGAAAATTTGATCACGGAATTCGAAAAACTCCCCAACATTTTGAAGGCCAGCGTGGAAGCTCTGGATGATGTGGAAGGCATCGGAGAAGTGAGGGCGCGAAAGATCAAAGAGGGTCTGAAACTCATTAAAGACCAGACATTCGCAGACCGCCAATTATAAAATATTTTAGGGAGTCAATTGTGTCTAAATTGACACAGGAAGAAAATTGACACCCTTATACGTGCGGTGCTACTCTAAGACCAAGAAGTACTGACAAATCATTACAGTTATAACGAAATTATTATATTAATAAAACAAAACGGTGTCTTTTTTGTAACATAGTCAAAATTAAATACTTTCCTACGTTTCAAATTTAGGATTTTGTTTATAATGAGTAAAAGGAGGTGAAGGAATGTTAAAGCGTATAGTGCAAGCGTGTTTTATCATTTTAGGTGGAACGCTTGGGATTTTTCTCATTCCTGATTTATTAGAGTTTACTAACTTTTCTACACTGACTTTGATTAATAATCCATATGTAACTGCCATTTTAGGAGCCATTATATTTTATATTGTTGCTTTTTGGGCTGTGGATTACGTTGTTGATTTTGTGAAATGGTTTGAAGATTCTTTGGTCAAAGCGCCTGTAACAGATATATTATTCGGAAGCCTTGGATTGATTTTTGGATTGATTGTCGCATTTTTAGCAGGACTTCCGCTGAACACCATCCAGATTCCTATCGTCAATACAGTGGCACCGATCCTTTTGACGCTGCTTATTGGATACTTGGGATTTCAGGTGGGCTTCAAAAAGCGTGATGAACTAATTAATTTATTCTCTATTTCGAATCGATCAAATAAACGCAAACATCCAGAAGATGAATTGGAAAAGCCGGTAAAGACTTTGAAAATCTTGGATACCAGCGTGATTATAGATGGCCGCATTGCGGATATCTGTCAAACGGGATTTATCGAGGGAATCATTGTCATTCCTCAGTTCGTCCTTGAAGAGCTTCAGCATATCGCTGACTCTTCCGACGCATTGAAACGGAACCGCGGGCGCAGGGGTCTGGATATCCTGAACCGCATCCAGAAAGAGCTGGAGATTGAAGTCCAGATATACGAAGGGGACTTTGAAGAAATCCAGGAAGTGGACAGCAAGCTGGTAAAATTGGCAAAGCTCACGAACGGCATTGTCGTAACCAATGATTTTAACTTGAATAAAGTCTGCGAGTTTCAAAATGTACAAGTATTTAATATCAACGATCTGGCTAACGCCGTTAAGCCGGTTGTCCTTCCAGGGGAAGAGCTAAAGGTTCAGGTCATTAAAGACGGTAAAGAACAGAACCAAGGAATTGCGTACCTTGACGACGGGACCATGATTGTCGTTGAAGAAGGACGGAACTATATCGGCAAGTATATCGATGTACTGGTGACGAGTGTGCTCCAGACATCCGCAGGGCGCATGATCTTTGCTAAGCCCAAGCTATTAGAAAAAGCGCTATAATCAGAATGGAGTAGACAAGATGATGAATTATCAGGTGGTCATACCTGCTGCAGGGCAGGGAAAGAGAATGGGAGCAGGAAAGAATAAACTGCTTATCCCGTTGGATGGACTTCCGGTTATTTCTCATACTCTACAGGTTTTTCTTAGTGATCCAAACTGCTCGAGGATCATATTGGCCATCAATCCGGATGAAGAGAAGTTTTTCTCCTCCATGGTGAAGGATCTGCAAGCAGAAAAGCGGATAACTTTTGCAGCCGGAGGCACCGAGCGCCAATATTCCATTCATAACGCACTGAGAACAGCAGATCCAGAAGGCATCGTCCTGGTACATGACGGGGCGAGGCCGTTCATCCGCCGTGAGGTCATAGACCGCCTGGTTGTTCAAGCCGAGAAGATGGGAGCGGCAATCACGGCTGTTCCTGTGAAGGACACAATCAAAAAAGCGGTGAATATGGAAGTGTCAGAAACAATTGAACGATCAAGCTTGTGGTCTGTACAGACGCCACAAGCTTTTCGTATTTCTTTGTTGATGGAAGCCTATGAAACAGCTGAATCGGAAGGGTTCCTTGGAACAGATGATGCTTCTCTAGTGGAGAGGATCGGAGCACCTGTAAGTATTGTAGAAGGCCATTACGACAATATAAAATTGACGACGCCGGAGGATCTTTACTTTGCAGAAGCGATTTTAAAGAACAAAGGCTGATTGGGGGAAATAATATGTTTCGAATTGGACAAGGTTTTGATGTACATCAATTGACGGAAGGTCGTCCGCTGATTATTGGAGGAATTGAGATCCCTTATGAAAAAGGGCTGCTCGGGCATTCGGATGCAGATGTTCTGCTTCATACAGTGGCGGATGCGTGCCTGGGGGCAATCGGGGAAGGCGATATCGGCCGTCATTTTCCTGATACAGATCCTGAATTCAAGGATGCTGACTCTGCTAAACTTCTTTCACACGTTTGGGGAATTGTGAAAGAGAAGGGGTACAGCCTAGGCAATATCGACTGTACCATCATCGCACAGATGCCTAAAATGGCGCCTTATATCCCTGCGATGCGCGAGAGAATCGCGGAACTTCTTGAAGGAACTGTCGATCAGGTGAATGTGAAAGCGACCACAACAGAAAAGCTTGGCTTCCCTGGCCGCGGCGAAGGAATTGCTGCACAGGCAGCCGTTCTTTTGCAAAAAGGGTGAAGTTGGAGAAATACTTTATTACGAAACTTTAAAATGGTAAAATATTAGAATCAATTCCTGCCATATCGGCATTGACCATTTATTGAGGAGGCATTTTTATGTCAAATGAAATTCGCGTCCGGTATGCTCCGAGCCCCACTGGACATTTACATATCGGAAATGCGCGGACAGCGCTTTTTAATTATTTATTTGCTCGTCACCACAAAGGGAAATTCATCATCCGCATCGAGGATACAGATCAAAAGAGAAATATCGAGGGCGGAGAAGAGAGCCAGCTGAAATATTTGAAATGGCTGGGGATGAATTGGGATGAAAGCATTGATATGGGCGGTGCGTTCGGCCCTTACCGCCAATCAGAGAGAAACCATATTTATGAAGGATATTACAATGAGCTGTTGGAAAAAGGCTTGGCATACAAATGCTATTGTACGGAAGAAGAACTTGAAGCAGAACGCGAAGCACAGACTGCACGCAGTGAAATGCCGCGCTATTCCGGGAAATGCCGCCACCTGACAGAAGAAGACAGGAAGAAATTTGAGGAAGAAGGCCGCAAGCCAAGCATCCGCTTCAAAGTCCCTGCAGGCAAGGTTTATTCCTTCGATGACATGGTGAAGCATGAAGTATCTTTTGAATCCGACGGCATCGGGGATTTTGTCATCGTAAAAAAAGACGGCATTCCTACTTACAATTTTGCCGTGGCAGTAGATGACTATTTGATGAAAATTTCCCATGTTCTTCGCGGGGATGATCACATTTCCAATACTCCTAAGCAATTGATGATTTTTGAAGCATTAGGGTGGGAGCCGCCTACTTTCGGACACATGACATTGATTGTCAATGAAAGCCGTAAGAAATTGAGCAAACGCGATGAAAGCATCATCCAGTTCATCGAACAGTATGAAGCATTGGGCTATCTTCCTGAGGCGCTTTTCAACTTCATCGCTTTATTGGGATGGTCTCCAAAAGGGGAAGATGAGCTGTTCACGAAGGAAGAGTTTATCGACATTTTTGATGCAGACCGCCTTTCAAAGTCCCCTGCATTATTCGATACGCAAAAATTGACTTGGGTCAATAACCAGTATATGAAGAAGCTTGACTTGGAGAAAGTGGTTGAATTGTCCCTGCCTCACCTTGTGAAAGCAGGCAGAGTCAGTGAAAACTTGACGGACGATGAGTTAAAATGGGTCAAAGATGTAATTGCACTATATCAGGAACAAATGAGCTTCGGCGCAGAAATCGTCGAGTTGTCCACTCTATTCTTCGAAGATGAGCTGGAGTATGAAGCAGAAGCGAAAGAAGTTCTTGCTGATGAAGACGTCCCAGCGGTTCTTTCCGCGTTCCTTGAAGAAATCGATAAGCTTGAAGTATTTGATGCTGCTGGCATTAAAGCTTCTATCAAAGCTGTGCAAAAATCAACGGGCCAAAAGGGCAAGAAATTGTTTATGCCGATCCGTGCAGCGGCAACCGGCCAAACACATGGTCCTGAACTTCCGAATACAATTGAGCTTTTAGGGAAAGATAAAATAAAACAGCGCTTGCTGAGCATTATCGGTTAACATTTTTGCCTTTGTGTAATATAGTAAGGTTATATATGTGAAAGTGATGATGAGGAGAAGTAAAAAAGTGAAGCTTTTTAGAGAGAACCATCACCGGCTGAAAGTGGTTCAGGCCAATCATTTTTTGAAATGCACCTCAGAACCTTGATTCGAACGATTTGCATTCAGTAGAATCGAGCGGGAACCTGCCGTTACAAGGATAAGTTGGGATGCGTGCATTTATTGCAGCATTCAAACAGAGTGGAACCGCGCATAAGCGTCTCTGTCTTTTTGGCAGAGGCGCTTTTTTATTTTCACAGAAGAGAAGAAAAGGGGTGAGGGAGAATGTTTCGTTTGTTTAAGGAAGATATAGAGGCTGTATTTGAACAGGATCCGGCCGCAAGAAGCTACTTGGAAGTGGTATTGACGTATGCCGGCCTTCATGCCATATGGTCTCATCGTATTGCCCACGGACTTTTTAAACGTAGATTTTATTTTTTAGCCAGATTGATATCACAGATCAGCCGTTTTTTCACAGGGATTGAAATCCACCCAGGAGCCAAGATCGGAAGGCGGTTTTTCATCGACCACGGAATGGGAGTGGTCATCGGAGAAACGTGTGAAATCGGCGACAACGTCACCGTCTATCAGGGAGTGACATTAGGAGGAACCGGAAAGGAAAAAGGCAAGCGCCATCCGACCCTCCAGGATAACGTACTGGTAGCTACCGGGGCGAAAGTTTTAGGGTCCATCACAATTGGAGAGAATTCCAAGATAGGGGCAGGATCGGTTGTATTGAAGAATGTTCCGAAGAATTCAACTGTCGTTGGTATACCGGGAAGAGTCGTGATCCAGGATGGGGTCAAGATACCAAAAGATTTGAATCACAGCGACCTGCCAGATCCAGTGGATGACCGATGTCATGCCATGGAGATGAAACTGCAGCAGCTGAAGGATGAATTGAACGAATTGAAGAAGGGGGTCCACCAGTAATATGACTATTCAAATTTATAATACATTGTCCAGGAAAAAAGAGGATTTCATTCCGTTAGAAGAAGGAAAGGTCAAGATGTATGTCTGCGGACCGACCGTTTACAACTATATTCATATCGGGAACGCCCGCCCTGCGATCGTTTACGATACAGTCAGAAAATATTTGGAGTATAGAGGCTATGACGTAGATTTTGTCTCTAACTTTACAGATGTCGACGATAAATTGATCAAGGCAGCCAATGAACTTGGGGAAGACGTCCCAACCATTGCTGAACGTTTTATCGACGCTTACTTTGAGGATGTTTCCGCCCTTGGGTGCACAAAGGCGAACGTCCATCCACGTGTAACAGAGAATATCGATCTAATCATCGAATTTATCGAAACGCTCATTGAAAAAGGGTATGCTTATGAATCTGAAGGCGATGTCTATTACCGCACACGCAAGTTTGATGAGTACGGAAAGCTTTCCCATCAATCTATTGATGACTTAAAGCTCGGTTCGCGGATCGAAGTAGGGGAAAAGAAGGAAGATGCCCTTGATTTTGCCCTTTGGAAAGCAGCAAAAGATGGCGAGATTTCATGGGATAGCCCTTGGGGGCAAGGACGTCCCGGCTGGCATATCGAATGCTCTGCCATGGCCCGTAAATATTTGGGCGACACCATCGACATCCATGCAGGCGGTCAGGATTTGACTTTCCCTCATCACGAAAATGAAATTGCCCAGTCAGAAGCACTTACCGGCAAGACTTTTGCCCGCTACTGGATGCATAATGGCTATATTAATATCGATAACGAGAAAATGTCTAAATCTCTCGGGAATTTCGTCTTGGTGCATGATATCATTAAACATCACGATCCGGAAGTGCTTAGATTCTTCATGCTCTCCGTGCATTACCGCCATCCGATCAATTACAGCGAAGAGCTTTTGGATAATGCGAAATCAGCACTGGACCGCTTGAAGACTTCTTATCAAAATTTGAAGCACCGCAAAGGATCAAGCACCAATTTGGATGAAAATCAGCAAGAATGGCTTGAAAGAATCGAATCTGCACGCAGTCAGTTCGAAAAGGAAATGGATGATGATTTCAATACGGCAAATGGGATTTCTGTATTGTTCGAGCTGTCCAAACAAGCCAACTATTACTTGATGGAAAACAGTACATCTGAAGCGGTAATCGACCGATTCCTTTCTGTATTTGAATCCTTGGGTTCTGTGCTTGGATTGAAAATGGAGCAGCAGGAAGAGCTTCTTGATGAAGAAATCGACGCATTGATCCAAAAAAGGATCCAAGCGCGAAAAGACCGCGATTTCCAGCTGGCCGATCAAATCCGCGATCAGTTGAAGGATCTGAATATCATTCTTGAGGATACGCCTCAAGGTCCAAGATGGAGAAGAGGCTGATATGGATAATATGCAAGGGAATGAGAAAAGCAGTATAGTGCCCAAGCAGTTGAACAGCCTTGCCCTTGCCTATATGGGAGATGCCGTATATGAGGTATATATACGGCGCCATCTCCTTGAAAAAGGACAAGTGAAGCCGAACCAGCTCCATAAAGAAGCGACAAAATTCGTTTCAGCAAAGGCGCAGGCAAAGTTCCTCCACGATTTCTTCCAATCAGATTTTTTTACTGAAGAAGAACAAGCTGTCATTCGACGGGGAAGGAACGCGAAGTCGGGCAGCATCCCTAAAAATACGGATGTTCAGACATACCGATACAGCACGGCATTTGAAAGTCTGATCGGATACTTATACTTAACGGGGGACACAGAACGGATGGAAGAAATCATCCACATGATCCTTGCCGGAGAAACGGAAAAATTGAAAGGAGGACAAGCATGAGCCAGGAGTATATCATCGGGAAAAATCCCGTAATCGAGGCGCTTAAGTCAGAACGGGATATCAATAAGATATGGATTGCAGAAGGATCTCAAAAAGGACAGATGCAGCAGATCATCGGCATGGCCAAAGAAATGAAAGTATTTGTCCAATTTGTACCAAAGAAAAAAATCGATCAAATGGTCGAGGGGAATCACCAAGGGGTGGTTGCTCAAGTTGCGGCCTATGCCTATGCAGAGGTGGATGATTTATTTGCATTGGCAGAGAAGAGGGGAGAAGCTCCATTCTTCATGATATTGGACGAATTGGAGGATCCCCATAATCTTGGTTCGATCATGAGGACGGCAGATGCAGTGGGAGCCCACGGTATCATCATCCCAAAAAGAAGAGCGGTTGGATTGACTGCTTCGGTTGCCAAAGCATCGACTGGGGCCATTGAATATATTCCGGTTGCAAGGGTGACGAATATTGCGAGGACAATAGAAGAATTAAAGGAACGCGGCGTGTGGATCTTCGGGACGGATGCCAAGGGCAGCGGGGATTACCGCAGCATGGATGGAGCGATTCCTCTTGCATTAGTAATTGGCAGTGAAGGAAAAGGAATGGGAAGGCTCATCAAGGAAAAGTGCGATTTTCTGATTCATTTGCCGATGGCAGGAAAAGTCACTTCCCTCAATGCCTCTGTTGCCGCCAGTCTATTAATGTATGAGGTTTACCGCAAGAGAAATCCATTGGGAGAATAGCCGATGGATATTCTCCTTGTCGATGGCTATAACATCATTGGAGCCTGGCCGGAACTAAGGGAGCTGAAAAAGAAGGACTTATCTGCTGCGAGGGATCGGCTGATTGAACGGTTAGCAGATTATCAGGGATATACAGGGTATAAGGTGATCGTCATATTCGATGCTTACTATGTCAAAGGGATCGAAAGGAAGTATCGGAATTTCCGCGTCGATGTCCTTTTTACGCGGGAAAACGAGACAGCCGATGAACGGATTGAAAAATTGGCGATCGAAATGAACAACATCAAAACCCAGATCCATGTGGCTACATCGGATTATACAGAACAGTGGGCGATTTTCGGACAGGGAGCCCTGAGGAAGTCGGCGCGGGAATTGTTGAACGAAATAAATGCAATCGACCGGAAGATTGAGAAAAAACTGGAAAAAGACCAGCAGGTACGGCCTTCATCCAAGATTCCACTCTCTAAAGAAGTTGCAGAAATTTTCGAAAAATGGCGCCGGGGAGAAGGATGAGCGGTTGACGCCTTGAAAAACCGTGCTGTATAATATTTCTATCTATTGTTTTTGCGCGGTCAAGGGGGGACTTGTGTTGAGCTCAAACAAAGGAATAGGAATTATAGAAGATTACGAGCAGCTTGAAGATGAACACCTAGTAGATTTGGTCCACCAAGGCGAAAGCGAAGCCTTGGATTTCCTTATTCAAAAATATCGGAATTTTGTGAGAGCGAAAGCCAGGTCATATTTCTTGATAGGAGCGGATAAAGAAGACATCGTGCAAGAAGGCATGATCGGCTTGTATAAAGCGATCCGCGACTATAAAGAGGACAAGCTTACCTCTTTTAAAGCCTTTGCAGAATTATGCATCACAAGGCAGATCATCACAGCTATCAAGACAGCCACCAGGCAAAAGCATATCCCGCTGAATTCCTACGTTTCCCTCGATAAGCCCATCTATGATGAAGAGTCTGACAGGACCCTTATGGATGTCATTTCGGGGACGAAGGTCATGAATCCTGAAGAATTAATCATTAACCGCGAAGAATTCGACAATATCGAGGATAAAATGACTGAACTGCTCAGCGACCTTGAAAGAAAGGTCCTAGCCCTTTATCTGGACGGGCAGTCCTATCAGGAAATTTCAGAAGAACTCAATCGCCATGTGAAATCTATTGATAATGCCCTTCAAAGGGTGAAAAGAAAATTAGAACGGTATTTAGAAGTAAGGGAATTCAGTCTGTAAAAAAATGGGGTTCGTATTGACACACTCTCTATTGCATGTTATTGTTTTATGGATGAAAAGATGCAGTGAATTAGGTGGTAATTATGAGTAAAAAGGTCGTATTGGCATGTTCTGTTTGCAGTTCCCGCAACTATTCTACTAATCATAAAGCGCCAAGCGGAGATAGGTTGGAATTGAGGAAGTTTTGCAAAACCTGCAATGACCACACCATCCATAAGGAAACAAAGTAGGTCCCTTTGAGATAAATCGCCGATTTTACGAGTTGGAGGTCACACAAATGTCTAGCATAACGCAATTCTTCCGCAATGTTACATCCGAAATGAGAAAGGTCAGCTGGCCAAAAAGAAAAGAACTAACAGGCTATACGGTCACAGTGTTTGCAACTGTCATTTTTCTTACTTTATTCTTTGCTGTTGTAGATTTAGGAATTTCTAAGCTTGTCCGACTCATTTTAGAATAGTATCATAGTAGAGAAGAAATTTTTAAGGTTACTTTGAATAACTTCTATTCCCTCATGGTATAATGGGGGTAGATAAGAATTTTTCTTTCAAAAACCCGTCCTGCGGGTTTTTTAATTTTGGTTTAAAAACAGCAGCGGAATCCGCTGACTATATTTTTTTTAGGGAGGGAAGGACGCATAGTCCTGCAGAATGGAAAAGAATTGGTATGTTGTCCATACGTATTCAGGATACGAAAATAAAGTTAAAGCAAACCTGGAGAAGCGTGTCGAAACAATGGGGATGCAAGATAAGATTTTTCGTGTGATCGTACCTGAAGAGGAAGAAACTGATATCAAGAACGGAAAGAAAAAAGTGGTAAAAAGGAAAGTATTCCCTGGCTACGTGCTTGTAGAAATCATCATGACGGATGATTCATGGTATGTTGTACGGAACACGCCTGGTGTTACAGGATTCGTTGGTTCTTCCGGTTCCGGATCGAAGCCGACTCCGCTTCTTCCTGAGGAAGTTGTGACAATCCTTAAACATATGGGAATGGAAGAAAAGCGAGTGGATGTCTCCTACACATTGGGCGAGACTGTATCTGTCAAAGAAGGTCCATTTGCGAACTTCACAGGTACTGTCGAAGAGATCGACCGCGACAAAGGAAAAGTCAAAGTCATGGTCAATATGTTTGGCCGGGAAACGCCGGTTGAGCTTGATTTTATACAAGTTGATAAATTATAATGGAAAACAACTTGAAATATTTCTGGATAAATGATAATATTTCAAAGGTCAGTATGTCTCAATCTGAGAGACTGAACATATGTTGAAGTACTTTATAATCATAAAGACATCTATATGAGTGGGAGGGCCAGAGCCCTATTACCACATCACGGACTTAAGGAGGTGTGTCTCGTGGCTAAAAAAGTAATTAAACTTGTTAAATTGCAAATTCCTGCTGGTAAAGCGAACCCTGCACCACCTGTTGGACCTGCATTGGGTCAAGCTGGTGTTAACATCATGGGATTCTGTAAAGAATTCAACGCTCGTACAGCAGATCAAGCTGGCTTAATCATTCCAGTTGAAATCACGGTATTTGAAGACCGTTCATTTACATTCATTACGAAGACTCCGCCTGCAGCTGTTCTTTTAAAGAAAGCGGCTGGCATCGAGTCAGGTTCTGGAGAACCTAACCGTAAAAAGGTTGCAACAGTCAAACGTGACAAGGTACGTGAGATTGCTGAAACAAAAATGCCTGACCTGAATGCTGCAAGTGTTGAATCAGCAATGCGCATGGTCGAAGGTACTGCACGCAGCATGGGTATCGTCATCGAAGACTAATCCATGTAAATGAATTGTTTCAGTTGGACAAGGTTGCGAGGTTGAAAGCTCTTCACCCGCAACCTTTATTCGTGGGAGGTCATTCCGCTAAAACCACAATCAAGGAGGAAGTTTATCATGGCGAAAAAAGGTAAAAAATATCTTGAAGCTGTAAAATTAGTAGACCGTACAAAAGCTTATTCTGTTGAAGAAGCTATCGAGTTGGCTAAAAAAGCTAACTTCACTAAATTCGATGCATCTGTAGAAGTTGCATTCCGTCTTGGCGTAGATCCTAAGAAAGCTGACCAACAAATCCGTGGTGCAGTCGTTCTTCCGAACGGTACTGGTAAAACACAACGCGTATTGGTATTTGCTAAAGGTGAAAAAGCGAAAGAAGCAGAAGCTGCTGGAGCTGACTACGTAGGCGATGCTGATTACATCACTAAGATCCAACAAGGTTGGTTCGAGTTCGACGTAATCGTTGCAACTCCTGACATGATGGGTGAAGTTGGTAAAATCGGTCGCGTATTGGGACCAAAAGGTTTAATGCCAAACCCTAAAACTGGCACAGTTACTTTCGATGTAGAAAAAGCTGTCAACGAAATCAAAGCTGGTAAAGTAGAATACCGTGTTGATAAATCCGGTAACGTTCATGTTCCAATCGGTAAAGTGTCTTTCGAAGACAACAAGCTGGTTGAAAACTTTACAACAATCTTCGATACTATGCTTAAAGCTAAGCCATCTGCGGCTAAAGGTACTTACATGAAGAATCTTACTGTAACTACTACAATGGGCCCTGGTGTAAAAGTTGATCCTTCTTCTTTCGCAGCGAAGTAAAAAAAGAGTTGACTTTACAAAATGCATCTAGTAAAATGTGTTTTGTTGTATAAATAGAAAACATTTATACCGTAGACAGCAGGAGCTCTTAAAAGCTTAATTTCCTGCCGAGGTAATCGCGATATATATAACGTTTAGCGTTCGCTATTCGATATTGCGCCTCCATGTCTACTTTCAGATGTGGAGGCTTTATTATTGTCGGTATGAATGTTCATCTAGTAAGTAGAAGCAGATGCGGCATTTGCTGCAGCTGCTGACAAATCTACAGGAGGTGTAAGGATGAGCAGCGTTTTAGAACAAAAGAAACAACTAGTAAACGAAATCTCTGAGAAATTCAAATCCAGTGTGTCTACTATCGTAGTTGACTACCGTGGATTGAGCGTTGCAGAGGTGACAGAACTTCGTAAGCAGCTTCGTGAAGCTGGAATCGAGTTCAAAGTGTACAAAAACACGATGACTCGCCGTGCGGCTGATGCAGCAGAACTTAGTGGGTTGAATGACGCTCTTACAGGTCCTAACGCAATCGCGTTCAGTACTGAAGATGTCGTAGCTCCTGCGAAAGTTCTTAACGACTTTGCTAAAAAGCATGAAGCTTTGGAAATCAAAGCTGGTGTCATCGAAGGAAACATTGCAACTGTTGAAGAAATCAAAGCACTTGCAGAACTACCATCTCGCGAAGGCTTGCTTTCTATGTTGCTTAGCGTACTTCAAGCACCTATGCGCAACTTTGCCCTTGCTGCTAAAGCAGTGGCAGAACAAAAAGAAGAACAAGGCGCTTAATACAGCGTTCGCCTGATTACAGGCAAAAAAACAATACTATTAATGTAAAAATTAAGGAGGAAATATATCATGACTAAAGAACAAATCATCGAAGCGATCAAAGAAATGACAGTTCTTGATCTTAACGATCTTGTAAAAGCAATTGAAGAAGAATTTGGTGTAACTGCTGCTGCTCCTGTAGCAATGATGGGTGGAGCTGCTGGTGGAGACGCTGCAGCTGAAAAAACTGAATTTGATGTTGTACTAACTGAAGCTGGTGCACAAAAAATCAAAGTTATCAAAGTTGTTCGCGAAATCACAGGCCTTGGTCTTAAAGAAGCGAAAGAACTTGTTGATAACACTCCTAAAGCTCTTAAAGAAGGCATCGCTAAAGAAGAAGCTGAAGAACTTAAAGGCAAGCTTGAAGAAGTTGGAGCCGTTGTTGAAGTTAAGTAATCTTCTTGTAAATGAAAAGCTCGCTTGCTAAGCGGGCTTTTTTCTTCTTTAAAATAAATCCTCAACTTTTCTCTGCTGACAGTCTCCTTTAGGAGGTGATTTGAATGTCAAATCATTATTATTCCCGAACACCTGAAGTAAAAAGTGAACCTCAGTATTGGGAGTTTCGGTTGAAAAATCACACGTTCCGCTTTAAGACCGATACCGGAGTCTTTTCGAAAAGCGAAGTGGACTTTGGTTCAAGGCTTTTGATAGAAACGTTTGAAACTCCGGACACGAAAGGTCCTATCCTTGATGTCGGCTGCGGTTATGGTCCCATCGGGCTGAGTATTGCAAAAAGCGAGCCGGAGCGGACAGTTCATATGATAGATGTTAACCAGCGTGCACTCTCTCTTGCAGAGGAAAATGCGAAAGCGAATCACGTTGAGAATGTTCGGATCTATGAAAGTGATCGTCTGATAGGCGTGAAGGAATCAGGGTTCGCTGCAGTCATCACCAATCCCCCTATCCGTGCCGGAAAAACAGTGGTGCACGATATTTTTGAGCAGAGCCATAAGGTTTTAGCTGACAATGGAGAGCTTTGGGTGGTCATCCAAAAAAAGCAGGGGGCGCCAAGTGCAAAGGCGAAATTAGAAGGATTATTTACCGAAGTAGATATTGTAGAAAAAAGCAAGGGTTATTTTATCATTAGAGCAAAAAAATATTGACTGCTAATTTAGGCTATGTTAGCATTATAAAATGCCAATATATTATTTTCCGGAATTCTATCTATTTCATACATAGATTGTATAAAATTTGGATAGATTGGAAAGTATTATAAAATAATAGCTCGTCATGTGAAAATGTGGTTTTTAATAAAAAACCCTTTTTCTTTTTGTCTGTTGAGGAAGGGCTTTTCCTTGTCAATAGGCATTATAGACGCAATCAAAACGCTTGATTTGAGGGGTGAATCAGTTGACAGGTCAACTTGTTCAGTATGGACGACACCGCCAACGCAGAAGTTTTGCGCGTATCAGTGAGGTTTTGGAGCTTCCAAACCTTATTGAAATCCAAACATCTTCCTATCAATGGTTTCTAGATGAGGGATTGAAAGAAATGTTCCACGACATTTCTCCTATCGAAGATTTCACAGGGAACCTATCCTTGGAATTCATCGACTATTCCCTTGGAGAGCCAAAGTATTCAGTTGAAGAATCAAAGGAAAGAGATGTTACATTCTCCGCGCCTCTTCGAGTGAAGGTACGTTTGGTTAACAAAGAAACAGGTGAAGTAAAAGATCAAGATGTATTTATGGGTGACTTCCCGCTGATGACTGAAACAGGTACTTTTGTCATCAATGGGGCAGAACGCGTAATTGTATCACAGCTCGTTCGTTCTCCGAGTGTGTATTACAGCGGTAAATTGGATAAGAACGGTAAAAAAGGATTCACTGCGACTGTTATTCCGAACCGCGGTGCTTGGCTTGAGTACGAAACAGATGCGAAGGATGTCGTATACGTACGCATCGACCGCACGCGCAAATTGCCGGTAACGGTTCTATTGCGTGCACTTGGATTCGGCTCCGACCAGGAAATCATCGATTTAGTTGGTGATAATGAATATATTCGCAACACGCTGGAAAAAGACAATACGGAAAGCACTGAAAAAGCGCTTCTCGAAATCTATGAGCGTTTGCGCCCGGGCGAACCGCCTACAGTTGAAAATGCGAAGAGCCTATTGGTTTCCCGCTTTTTCGATCCGAAACGCTATGATCTAGCGAATGTTGGTCGCTATAAAATCAATAAAAAGCTTCATATCAAAAATCGTCTGTTCAATCAGAAGCTTGCTGAAACATTGGCAGATCCTGAAACAGGCGAGATCATTGCAGAAAAAGGAACTCTTCTTGACCGCCGTACCCTGGATAAAATCCTTCCTCAGCTTGAAAGCGGAGTTGGATTTAAGACTTTCCGCCAAAACGGTGGAGTGGTAGAAGAGGATATTGTCCTGCAATCTATTAAAATTTTCGCACCGAATGAGGAAGGCGAAAAGGACATCAACGTCATTGCCAACGCTTTTGTAGAAGAAGCAATCAAAAACATCACTCCTGCAGATATCATTTCTTCTATCAGCTACTTCTTCAACTTGCTTCATGAAGTAGGGGATACAGATGATATCGACCATCTAGGAAACAGACGTCTTCGTTCTGTCGGTGAGTTGCTTCAGAATCAATTCCGTATCGGTTTATCCCGTATGGAGCGTGTGGTACGCGAAAGAATGTCCATTCAAGATACCAACACAATCACGCCTCAGCAGCTGATCAACATCAGACCTGTGATTGCGTCAATTAAAGAATTCTTCGGAAGTTCCCAGTTGTCGCAGTTCATGGATCAAACCAACCCTCTTGCTGAATTGACGCATAAACGTCGTCTATCTGCATTGGGACCAGGCGGTTTGACTCGTGAGCGTGCTGGATTCGAAGTGCGTGACGTCCATTACTCCCATTATGGCCGCATGTGTCCGATTGAAACTCCAGAGGGTCCGAACATCGGATTGATCAACTCGCTTTCATCATTTGCGAAAGTCAACCGCTTCGGATTTATCGAAACGCCATATCGCCGCGTCGATCCTGAAACAGGGGACGTGACTAACCATATTGATTACTTGACTGCAGATGAGGAAGATAACTATGTTGTGGCACAGGCGAATGCTCGCTTGGGCGACAACGGGCAATTCCTTGATGAAGAAGTAATCGCTCGTTTCAGAGGGGAAAACACAGTTATCAAGAGAGAGCGCATCGACTACATGGATGTATCTCCTAAGCAGGTAGTATCTGCTGCGACTGCATGTATCCCGTTCTTAGAAAATGATGACTCCAACCGTGCATTGATGGGAGCGAACATGCAGCGCCAAGCTGTACCTCTCATGCAGCCTGAATCACCAATCGTCGGTACAGGTATGGAATATGTATCTGCAAAAGACTCCGGTGCAGCAGTAATCTGCAAACACGAAGGAATCGTTGAACATGTTGAATCCCGTGAAGTTTGGGTTCGCCGCATCAAAGAAGTAGATGGCCAGGAAGTAAAAGGCGATCTTGATAAATACCGTATGCAAAAATTCATCCGTTCCAATCAGGGTACTTGCTACAACCAGCGTCCAATCGTTGCTGTAGGAAACCGTGTGACAAAAGGTGAAATCCTTGCTGACGGTCCATCCATGGAAAAAGGTGAATTGGCTCTAGGCCGCAACGTTATGGTCGGATTCATGACTTGGGATGGATACAACTATGAAGATGCCATCATCATGAGCGAACGTCTTGTGAAAGATGATGTCTACACATCCATCCACATTGAAGAATACGAGTCAGAATCACGCGATACCAAACTTGGACCTGAAGAAATCACTCGCGATATTCCTAACGTCGGGGAAGACGCATTGCGCAACCTTGACGAACGCGGAATCATCCGGGTCGGTGCAGAAGTAAAAGACGGAGACCTGCTTGTTGGAAAAGTAACACCTAAGGGCGTAACTGAATTGACAGCAGAAGAACGTTTATTGCATGCGATCTTTGGTGAGAAAGCACGTGAAGTACGCGATACTTCTTTACGTGTACCTCACGGTGGTGAAGGAATCATCCTTGACGTAAAAGTATTCAACCGTGAAGACGGAGATGAGCTTCCTCCAGGTGTTAACCAGCTGGTTCGTGTCTATATCGTTCAGAAGCGTAAGATTTCTGAAGGAGATAAGATGGCCGGACGACATGGTAACAAAGGGGTTATCTCAAGAATCCTTCCGGAAGAAGATATGCCGTACTTGCCGGACGGCACACCGATCGATATCATGCTTAACCCATTAGGGGTTCCATCACGTATGAATATCGGACAGGTGCTTGAGCTTCACCTTGGAATGGCTGCCAGAACGTTGGGAATTCATGTCGCATCTCCAGTATTTGATGGTGCGCGTGAGGAAGATGTCTGGTCTACCATTGAAGAAGCTGGCATGGCACGTGATGCAAAAACCATCCTTTACGATGGAAGAACAGGCGAGCCGTTCGATAACCGTGTATCTGTCGGTATCATGTATATGATCAAACTGGCTCACATGGTCGACGATAAGCTTCATGCACGTTCTACTGGACCATACTCTCTAGTTACGCAGCAGCCGTTGGGCGGTAAAGCTCAATTCGGTGGTCAGCGTTTCGGTGAGATGGAGGTTTGGGCGCTTGAAGCATATGGGGCAGCTTATACGCTTCAAGAAATTCTTACAGTTAAATCCGATGACGTTGTAGGCCGTGTGAAAACATACGAAGCCATCGTCAAAGGAGAAAACGTTCCGGAACCTGGTGTTCCAGAATCATTTAAAGTATTGATCAAAGAACTTCAAAGTTTGGGTATGGATGTTAAGATCCTTTCCGGCGATGAAGAAGAAATAGAAATGCGCGATATGGAAGATGAAGAAGAACAGCAGCAAGCTGATACTCTTAACATCGCGCCTGATTCTAAAAAAGAAGAATCAGAAATTGTTGGCAGTAAGGAATAATCTCTTGTGAAGCAATAAGGGTAGAACCTGTAGATTAAAAGGGAGGTAGGCCCCTTGCTAGACGTTAATAATTTTGAGTATATGAAAATCGGTTTAGCTTCACCTGATAAAATCAGATCATGGTCATTCGGGGAAGTCAAAAAACCAGAAACTATCAACTATCGTACTTTAAAACCTGAAAAAGACGGTTTGTTCTGTGAGCGCATTTTCGGTCCGACAAAGGACTGGGAATGCCATTGCGGAAAGTACAAACGCGTACGCTATAAAGGCGTCGTTTGTGATCGATGCGGGGTAGAAGTAACAAGGGCAAAAGTTCGCCGTGAGCGCATGGGCCACATCGAACTTGCTGCACCTGTTTCCCACATCTGGTACTTCAAAGGAATCCCTAGCCGCATGGGCCTTGTTCTTGACATGTCCCCGCGTGCTTTGGAGGAAGTCATTTACTTCGCTTCTTATGTTGTAACAGAGCCGGCTGATACAGCCTTAGAAAAGAAACAGCTTCTTTCCGAAAAGGAATATCGAGCATACCGTGAAAAGTACGGAAACAAATTCCAAGCTGCAATGGGTGCAGAAGCGATCAAAAAACTTCTTCAAGACATCGATTTGGACAAAGAAGTCGATTATCTTAAAGAAGATCTTAAAACTGCACAAGGCCAACGCCGTACACGTGCAATCAAACGCCTTGAAGTACTTGAAGCATTCCGCAACTCTGGAAATGATCCTGATTGGATGATTCTTGATGTACTTCCTGTCATCCCTCCTGAACTTCGTCCGATGGTTCAGTTGGATGGAGGACGTTTTGCGACATCTGATTTGAATGATCTTTACCGCCGTGTCATCAACCGCAACAACCGTCTTAAGCGTCTATTGGACCTTGGTGCTCCAAGCATCATCGTTCAAAACGAGAAGCGTATGCTTCAAGAGGCTGTAGATGCGTTGATCGATAACGGACGCCGCGGCCGTCCAGTTACAGGACCGGGCAACCGTCCATTAAAATCCCTTTCCCATATGCTGAAAGGGAAGCAAGGGCGCTTCCGCCAAAACTTGCTTGGTAAACGTGTTGACTACTCCGGACGTTCTGTAATCGTCGTTGGTCCTAACTTAAAAATGTACCAATGCGGACTTCCGAAAGAAATGGCTCTTGAATTGTTTAAGCCATTCGTCATGAAAGAGCTTGTCGAAAAAGGCTTGGCGCATAATATCAAGAGTGCAAAAAGAAAAATCGAACGTGTTCAGCCTGAAGTATGGGATGTCCTTGAATCGGTCATTAAAGAACATCCAGTTCTCTTAAACCGTGCTCCTACTCTTCACAGACTTGGAATCCAGGCGTTCGAACCAACATTGGTTGAAGGACGCGCAATCCGTCTTCACCCGCTCGTATGTACTGCATATAACGCGGACTTTGATGGTGACCAAATGGCCGTCCATGTACCTTTATCATCTGAAGCTCAAGCAGAAGCAAGACTGTTGATGCTTGCAGCTCAAAATATCTTGAATCCAAAAGATGGCAAGCCGGTTGTTACTCCTTCCCAGGATATGGTATTAGGAAACTATTACTTGACGATGGAAAGAGAAGGTGGTGTCGGTGAAGGCAGTATCTTCAAGGATACGAACGAAGCCTTGATCGCTTATCAAAACGGATATGTGCATCTGCACACAAGAATTGCCGTTCATGCCAGTTCAATAGTGAACCAAACATTCACTGAAGAACAAAGGAAAATGCTTTTGATTACGACAGTCGGAAAACTCGTATTCAACGAGATCCTGCCTGATTCGTTCCCTTACATCAACGAACCTACACAAACGAACCTGGAAGTTCGCACTCCAGAGAAGTATTTTGTAGATCCGACAACCAACGTTAAGGAACATATCCAAAAGCAGCCTGGTATTGATCCATTCAAGAAGAAAATCCTTGGAAACATCATCGCGGAAGTATTCAAGCGATTCAAAATCACTGAAACGTCTAAAATGCTTGACCGCATGAAAAACCTCGGATTCAAATATTCTACAAAAGCCGGCATCACTGTCGGTGTAGCGGATATCGTCGTATTGGCTGAAAAAGAAGAAATTCTGAAGGAAGCTCAAACGAAGGTAGACAACGTATTGAAGCAGTTCCGCCGTGGTCTTATCACGGAAGAAGAACGCTATGACCGCGTCATCTCCATCTGGAGTGGTGCGAAAGATACAATCCAAGGCAAGCTGATGGCATCCCTTGACAAACGCAACCCAATCTTCATGATGAGTGACTCTGGTGCCCGTGGTAACGCATCTAACTTTACACAGTTAGCTGGTATGCGCGGATTGATGGCCAACCCGGCCGGACGCATCATCGAGTTGCCGATCAAATCTTCATTCCGTGAAGGTCTGACGGTACTCGAATACTTCATCTCGACGCATGGTGCGCGTAAAGGTCTTGCGGATACAGCCTTGAAAACAGCTGACTCAGGATATCTTACACGCCGTCTTGTTGATGTTGCACAGGATGTTATCGTCCGTGAAGATGACTGCGGAACAGACCGTGGTCTTCATATCAGCTCCATCAAAGAAGGCACAGAAATCATCGAGCCGTTGGAAGAGCGCTTGATTGGCCGTTATGCAAGAAAAGCCATCAAGAACCCTGAAACAGGCGAAGTGATGGTGGATGAAAACGAATTGATCGATGAGGATCTGTCAAAAGCTATCGTCAGCGCAGGCGTGGAATCTGTTTCCATCCGTTCTGCATTCACTTGCAACACACGCCATGGCGTATGTAAGAAGTGCTACGGCCGCAACTTGGCAACTGGCCAGCAGGTTGAAGTGGGAGAAGCAGTCGGTATTATCGCTGCCCAATCAATCGGTGAACCAGGTACACAGCTTACAATGCGTACGTTCCATACAGGTGGGGTTGCAGGGGACGATATCACACAAGGTCTTCCTCGTATCCAAGAGTTGTTTGAGGCTCGTAACCCTAAAGGGCAAGCAATCATTTCCGAAATTACTGGTGTTGTCACTGCCATCAATGAAGGCCGCGACCGCCAGCAGGAAATCGTCGTCCAAGGTGAAGTCGAAACACGCTCTTACAACGCACCATATACAGCACGCTTGAAAGTGGCTGTAAATGATAAAGTTGGCCGCGGCCAAGTAATGACAGAAGGATCCATCGATCCGAAAGAATTGCTTAAGGTCCGTGATGTCAATGCGGTGCAGGAATACCTGCTTCGCGAAGTTCAAAAAGTTTACCGTATGCAGGGTGTTGAAATCGGTGATAAGCACGTTGAAGTAATGGTTCGCCAAATGCTTCGCAAAGTACGTGTCATTGATGCCGGCGACACAGAAGTTCTTCCAGGATCTCTTCTTGATATCCATCAATTTACGGATGCCAACGAAAAAGCAATCCTTGGAGGCGGAGTGCCTGCAACAGGACGTCCAGTCTTGCTCGGTATTACAAAAGCATCACTTGAAACGGATTCCTTCTTGTCTGCAGCATCCTTCCAGGAAACAACTCGTGTCCTTACAGATGCAGCAATCAAAGGAAAACGCGACGAGCTTCTCGGCTTGAAAGAAAATGTCATCATCGGTAAATTGGTGCCGGCAGGAACAGGCATGCAGCGCTATCGCAGGGCTGAAGCTGAACTGATCGGTTCTGAAGAGCCAGTGACAGTAGAATAATAAAAATAAGCCGGCGCAAAAGGAGAGCATTTCATTCTTTTGCGTCCGGCTCCATTTTTGAAAATTATCATGAATATCCTGTTGACATTAAAATAGGTAGATGATAATATATTCAAGGTTGCTCTTATTCTTTATCCAGCTGCTTTGGAGGATATGCAAATGTCTTATGAAAAAGTATCGCAGGCTAAAAGTTTTATAGCAGGAACTAAACAGACAGTTAAAGCTCTAAAAGATAGAAATGTCAAAGAAGTCATCATTGCCGATGATGCCGATCCAATGTTGACGGCGAAGGTAATTGAAACGGCTGAGAACATGAATGTCACAATTACTCATGTAGATTCTATGCGAAAGCTCGGAAGAACATGCGGTATTGATGTCGGAGCAGCAGCTGTCGCACTATTTTATTAACATGTTTTTGCAGCATTGGTGAACTGCAAAGACTTTGTTTTTGCTTAAAAATGAACCACCTGGATGTGTGGGCTTAAACAAACTTGAAGGGAGGAAATACACATGCCAACTATTAACCAATTAGTGCGTAAACCACGTCAATCAAAATCGACTAAATCTAAATCTCCAGCACTTAACAAAGGTTATAACAGCTTCAAAAAAGCTAACACAAACGTATCATCTCCACAAAAACGCGGAGTATGTACTCGTGTTGGTACAATGACACCGAAGAAACCGAACTCCGCATTGCGTAAATATGCTCGTGTTCGTTTGACTAACGGTATCGAGGTAACTGCTTATATTCCTGGTATTGGTCATAACTTGCAAGAGCACAGCGTCGTACTTATCCGCGGCGGACGTGTAAAAGATTTACCAGGGGTACGTTATCACATCGTTCGTGGTGCTTTGGATACTGCAGGTGTTGACAGCCGCAGACAAGGCCGTTCTAAATACGGTACTAAGCGCCCTAAACCAGCTAAAAAATAATTCAATTAAGAAAGTAAGCTTTTGCTGAAAGGAGGAAATACACATGCCACGTAAAGGTCCTGTTTCTAAAAGAGATGTATTGCCAGATCCGCTTTACAATTCTAAACTAGTGACTCGCTTAATCAATAAAATGATGGTTGATGGCAAGAAAGGTACTTCTCAAAAAATTCTTTATTCATCTTTTGATATCATCAAAGATCGCACAGGTAAAGATGCAATGGAAGTATTCGATCAAGCTTTGAAAAACATCATGCCAGTATTGGAAGTAAGAGCTCGTCGTGTTGGTGGTGCAAACTACCAAGTACCAGTTGAGGTTCGCCCTGAACGCCGTACGACTCTTGGTCTTCGCTGGTTAGTAAACTACGCTCGTCTTCGCGGTGAAAAAACCATGGAAGAGCGTTTAGCTAACGAAATCCTTGATGCAGCCAACAACACTGGTGCAGCAGTCAAGAAACGTGAAGATACACACAAAATGGCGGAAGCAAACAAAGCGTTTGCTCACTACCGCTGGTAATTTGATCTTTAAACCTAAAAAATTATTCATATAGGAAGGAGAAATAACAGCATGGCAAGAGAGTTCTCCTTAGATAACACTCGTAATATCGGTATCATGGCTCACATCGATGCTGGTAAAACAACAACTACTGAACGTGTTCTTTACTACACTGGACGTATCCATAAGATTGGTGAAACACACGAAGGTGCTTCCCAAATGGACTGGATGGAACAGGAGCAAGAGCGCGGTATCACGATCACTTCCGCTGCAACTACTGCATCTTGGAAAGGTCACCGCGTAAACATCATCGATACTCCGGGACACGTAGACTTCACAGTAGAAGTTGAACGTTCTCTTCGTGTACTTGACGGTGCAGTTGCTGTTCTTGATGCTCAATCTGGTGTTGAGCCTCAAACAGAAACTGTTTGGCGCCAAGCTACAACTTACGGAGTACCGCGTGTCGTTTTCGTCAACAAAATGGACAAAATCGGTGCAGACTTCTTGTACTCTGTAAAAACTCTTCATGACCGTCTTCAAGCGAATGCTCATCCAATTCAGATCCCTATCGGAGCTGAAGATGAGTTTGAAGCGATCATCGACTTAGTCGAAATGAGAGCAGTATTCTATGGCAACGACCTGGGTACTGAAATCGAGGTTCGCGACATTCCTGAGTCTCACCAAGAGCTTGCAGAAGAATGGCGTGAAAAATTAATCGAAGCAGTTGCAGAACTTGATGAAGAATTAATGGAAAAATACCTTGGTGGAGAAGAAATCTCTACTGATGAATTGAAAGCAGCTATCCGTAAAGGTACTGTTAACGTTGAATTCTATCCTGTAATCTGTGGATCTGCCTTTAAAAACAAAGGTGTTCAGCTTATGTTGGATACAGTAATCGACTATCTACCATCTCCATTGGATGTTCCTGCAATCAAAGGAACTGTTCCTGATTCAGATGAAGAGATTACTCGCCCATCAAGCGACGAAGAGCCATTCTCTGCTCTAGCGTTTAAAGTAATGACTGACCCTTATGTCGGTAAATTGACATTCTTCCGTGTGTATTCCGGTACATTAAGCTCCGGTTCATACGTACAAAACTCTACAAAGGGCAAACGTGAACGCGTAGGTCGTATCCTGCAAATGCACGCTAACTCCCGTGAAGAGATCTCTCAAGTGTATGCAGGTGATATCGCAGCTGCTGTAGGTCTTAAAGACACTACTACAGGCGACACTCTATGTGATGAAAAGAGTCTAGTAATTCTTGAGTCTATGGAATTCCCTGAGCCGGTTATCTCTGTTGCAATTGAACCTAAATCTAAAGCTGACCAAGATAAAATGACTACAGCTTTACAAAAGCTTCAAGAAGAGGATCCTACGTTCCGTGCGCACACTGACCAGGAAACTGGACAAGTTATCATTGCTGGTATGGGTGAACTTCACCTTGATATCATCGTTGACCGTATGAAGCGTGAATTCAAAGTTGAAGCAAATGTTGGTGCACCTCAAGTTTCTTACCGTGAAACTTTCCGTGCTTCTGCTCAAGTCGAAGGTAAATTCGTTCGACAATCCGGTGGACGCGGACAATACGGTCACGTTTGGATCGAATTCTCTCCTAACGAAGAAGGAAAAGGATTCGAATTCGAAAACGGAATCGTCGGTGGTGTAGTACCTCGTGAATACGTACCTGCTATCCAATCCGGATTAGAAGATGCGCTTGACAACGGTGTACTTGCGGGCTATCCGCTAATCGACATCAAAGCTCGTTTGTTTGACGGTTCTTACCATGATGTTGACTCCTCTGAGATGGCATACAAAATTGCGGCATCTATGGCGCTTAAAAATGCTGTTTCAAAATGTAACCCAGTAATTCTTGAGCCTATCATGAAGGTTGAGATTGTTATCCCTGAAGAATATTTAGGAGATATCATGGGTGACGTTACTTCTCGTCGTGGACGAGTTGAAGGAATGGAAGCTCGTGGTAATGCGCAAGTTGTTAAATCATTCGTTCCACTTTCTGAAATGTTTGGTTACGCAACTTCCCTTCGTTCTAATACGCAAGGACGTGGAGTATTCTCCATGCACTTCGATCATTACGAAGAAGTACCAAAATCAATCAGCGAACAAATCATCAAAAAAAATAAAGGCGAGTAATTGATTTCTCACCTTTAATGAAGTATAACTACTAGTGTAGAACGTGGTAATAAGAAGATGGTACACCATCTTCTTTGAATCATAATAAAACAACAAATAATTTCTTTTAAAATTAAAGGAGGATTTCCAAATGGGTAAAGAGAAATTCGATCGTTCCAAAACACATGCGAACATTGGTACAATTGGTCACGTTGACCATGGTAAAACTACTTTGACAGCAGCTATCACTACTGTTCTTGCAAAGCGCAGCGGTAAAGGTGCAGCTATGGCATACGACATGATCGATGCTGCTCCAGAAGAGCGCGAGCGTGGAATCACAATCTCAACAGCACACGTTGAGTACGAAACTGATACTCGCCACTATGCACACGTTGACTGCCCAGGACATGCTGACTACGTTAAAAACATGATCACTGGTGCTGCACAAATGGACGGCGGAATCCTAGTTGTTTCTGCTGCTGACGGCCCAATGCCACAAACTCGTGAGCACATCTTGCTATCTCGCCAAGTTGGTGTTCCTTACCTAGTTGTATTCATGAACAAATGTGACATGGTAGACGACGAAGAATTGCTTGAATTAGTTGAAATGGAAGTTCGTGACCTTCTTTCTGAGTACGATTTCCCAGGCGACGACATTCCAGTAATCAAAGGTTCTGCTCTTAAAGCTCTTGAAGGAGAAGCTGAGTGGGAAGAAAAAATCGTTGAACTTATGAACGCAGTTGATGAGTATATCCCAACTCCAGAACGTGACACTGAAAAGCCATTCATGATGCCAGTTGAGGATGTATTCTCTATCACTGGTCGTGGAACAGTTGCTACAGGACGTGTTGAGCGTGGACAAGTTAAAGTTGGTGACACTATCGACATCATCGGTTTAACTGAAGAGCCAAAATCAACTACTGTAACAGGTGTTGAAATGTTCCGTAAGCTTCTTGACTATGCAGAAGCTGGAGACAACATCGGTGCACTTCTTCGTGGGGTTGCTCGTGACGATGTACAACGTGGACAAGTACTTGCTAAACCAGGTACAATCACTCCACACACTAAATTCAAATCAGAAGTTTACGTTCTTTCTAAAGAAGAAGGTGGACGTCATACTCCATTCTTCTCAAACTACCGCCCTCAGTTCTACTTCCGTACAACTGACGTAACTGGCATCATTCAACTTCCAGAAGGCGTTGAAATGGTAATGCCTGGCGATAACATTGAAATGACTGTTGAACTTATCGCTCCAATCGCGATTGAAGAAGGTACTAAATTCTCAATCCGTGAAGGCGGACGTACTGTAGGCGCTGGTGTAGTAGCAACTATCACTGAGTAATCCTGCTTAGTTCGATATCAAAAAGCAGATGGCTGATCACCATCTGCTTTTTTTTATTGCCAAAAAAGCAAGGAATCCTATCTATTGTTCTATTCCGTTTTGTTTGAAGGATAGAACGAAACCTTAGGGAAGCAAGCTGGATTAATTATTCCTTCTATTATATATAGAAGAAAATGTGAATCCCAATGAGTGGTTGAAAACTTTATTCAAACTATGTATAATAGTAAAAGTGTGTGAGGCACAAAGAATTTCAATCTTTGTATTGCATATTCTCTGGGCTTTTAGTATAATAGACAATGTTGGTCTTTGACTGCGATGAAGTGGAAGGTTGCTGACACACCCGGCCGCTTTGCCATGGCGGATGTGTGGGAAATTTCCATGGAGAATGTCTATAGTTAAATAGGCGAAAAGGAGGGAAAATGATGGCAAAACAAAAAATTCGAATTCGATTAAAAGCATATGATCACAGAATTCTTGATCAATCTGCTGAGAAAATCGTTGAAACAGCTAAACGTTCAGGTGCTGCGGTATCAGGTCCGATTCCATTGCCGACTGAGAAATCTGTTTACACGATACTTCGTGCGGTGCATAAGTACAAAGATTCTCGTGAGCAATTTGAAATGCGTACACATAAACGCTTAATCGATATCGTAAACCCAACACCACAAACAGTTGATTCATTAATGCGTTTGGATTTACCATCTGGTGTTGACATCGAAATTAAACTTTAATAAATAAACAATCATTTAACAGGAGGTGTGACTCATGACCAAAGGAATCTTAGGAAGAAAAATCGGTATGACTCAAGTTTTCGCTGAAAACGGTGAGCTTATCCCTGTAACTGTTATCGAAGCAGCTAACAACGTTGTTCTTCAAAAGAAATCAGTTGAAGGCGATGGCTACGAAGCTATCCAAGTAGGTTTTGAAGATAAGCGCGCTAAGCTTTCTAACAAACCGGAAAAAGGACATGCTGATAAAGCGAATACTGCTCCTAAGCGCTTCGTTCGCGAATTCCGCGCAGCAAACTTAGATGAGTATGAAGTTGGTCAAGCAGTCAAAGTAGATATTTTCGCAGAAGGCGATGTAATTGATGTAACAGGTATCTCGAAAGGTAAAGGTTTCCAAGGCTCTATCAAGCGCCATAACCAATCTCGTGGACCAATGTCCCACGGATCTCGTTACCACCGTCGTCCTGGTTCAATGGGTCCTGTAGCGCCTAACCGCGTTTTCAAGAACAAATTGCTACCTGGCCGCATGGGCGGAGAACAAGTTACTATCCAAAACCTAGTTGTTGTCAAAGTTGACGCTGAGCGTAACTTGCTATTGGTAAAAGGCAACGTACCAGGTCCTAAAAAAGCTTTGCTTAAAGTCAAAACTGCAGTAAAGTCTAAATAATCGACATCGCAGGAAAGGAGGAAATAGGAATGCCGAAAGTAGCACTCTTTAACCAATCGGGTTCTAAAGTCGGTGATATCGACTTAAAAGATTCTGTATTTGGTATTGAACCTAACAAACACGTGTTGTTTGAAGCAGTAATCATGCAAAGAGCTTCCTTGCGTCAAGGAACTCATAAAGTAAAAGGCCGTTCTGAAGTTGCAGGCGGTGGACGCAAACCATGGCGCCAAAAAGGTACTGGCCGTGCGCGTCAAGGATCTATCCGTTCTCCACAATGGCGCGGTGGTGGTACTGTATTTGGACCAGTTCCACGCAGCTACAGCTACAAACTTCCTAAAAAAGTTCGTCGCTTAGCGATCAAATCTGCGTTATCTTCTAAAGTAATGGAAGAAAACATCGTTGTACTAGAAGCGTTAGCTTTCAATGCACCTAAAACAAAAGAATTTGCAGCTGTTCTTAAAAGCCTATCTGTGAACACTAAAGCATTGGTAATCACTGATGGTCTTGATGAGAATGTTGCTCTATCTGCTCGCAACCTTCAAGGTATCACAGTAGTAGAAGCAAACAGCGTAAATGTTTTAGACGTGCTTGCTCATGACAAAGTTATCATGACGAAAGCTGCGGTTGAAAAAGTAGAGGAGGTGCTTGGATAATGGATGTACGTGATATCATTAAGCGCCCCGTTATCACTGAGCGTTCTACTGACTTAATGGCAGAGAAAAAGTACACGTTTGAAGTAAACGTGAAAGCTAATAAAACTCAAGTTAAAGATGCAGTAGAAGAAATCTTTGACGTTAAAGTAGAAAAAGTCAACATCATGAACTATAAAGGCAAGTTCAAACGCATGGGTCGTCATGCTGGCTATACTAACAAACGTCGTAAAGCTATTGTTAAATTAACTGCAGACAGCAAAGAAATCGAATTCTTTGAAGTCTAAGTAACTTAATCAGAAGAGGAGGGAAACGAAATGGCGATCAAAAAATACAAACCTACCTCCAACGGTCGTCGCGGCATGACAGTTTCTGATTTTGCTGAAATCACTACTGATAAACCAGAAAAATCATTGCTAGCGCCTTTGAAAAGAAAAGGTGGCCGCAACAACCAAGGTAAGTTAACCGTTCGTCATCAAGGTGGCGGCCATAAGCGTCAATATCGTATCATCGATTTCAAACGTGTAAAAGATGGTATACCAGGACGCGTTGCCACTATTGAGTATGATCCAAACCGTTCAGCAAACATTGCATTAATCAACTATGCTGATGGTCAAAAAGCTTATATCCTAGCACCTAAAAACCTTACAGTTGGTACAGAAATTATGTCTGGACCTGAAGCAGATATCAAAGTGGGTAATGCACTTCCACTTATCAACATTCCTGTTGGTACAGTAATCCACAATATCGAGCTTAAACCTGGTAAAGGTGGACAATTAGTACGTTCTGCAGGTACTTCTGCACAAGTTCTTGGTAAAGAGGGCAAATACGTACTAGTTCGTTTAAACTCTGGTGAAGTTCGCATGATCTTATCTGCTTGCCGCGCAACAGTTGGTCAAGTTGGTAACGAACAGCACGAACTTATCAACATCGGTAAAGCAGGTCGTTCACGCTGGTTAGGCAAGCGCCCAACAGTTCGTGGATCTGTAATGAACCCTAACGACCATCCACACGGTGGTGGTGAAGGACGCTCCCCTATCGGACGTAAATCACCAATGTCACCTTGGGGCAAACCGACTCTTGGATTCAAGACTCGTAAGAAAAAAGCTAAATCTAATAAATTTATCGTTCGTAACCGCAAAAAATAACGCGATTGAGCTACGGTTCGTCGAGAGAACCGTAGGACAATCACGAAGGGAGGTTCAACCATGGGTCGCAGCTTAAAAAAAGGACCTTTTGTTGATGAACATTTGATTAGCAAGATCGATAAGCTTAACGAAACTGAGGGAAAACAAGTTGTTAAAACTTGGTCCCGCCGTTCAACGATCTTCCCAGCATTCATTGGTCATACTGTAGCTGTATACGATGGTCGTAAACACGTGCCAGTATACATCACTGAAGATATGGTAGGTCATAAACTTGGCGAATTCGCGCCGACACGTACTTATAAAGGTCACGGTAGTGACGATAAGAAAACAAGACGTTAATGAGAGGAGGGCATCCTGATGCAAGCTAAAGCTGTTGCTAGAACAGTTCGTATTGCTCCTCGTAAAGTTCGCTTAGTTGTTGATTTAATTCGAGGAAAGCAAATCGGCGAAGCAGTTGCAATTTTACGTCATACACCAAAAGCTGCTTCTCCAGTAGTTGAGAAAGTTTTGAAATCTGCGGTAGCAAATGCAGAGCATAACTATGAGCTAGACGTAAACAACTTGGTTATCACTGAGGCGTTCGTTGACGAAGGCCCAACATTGAAACGTTTCCGCCCACGTGCGATGGGTCGTGCAAGCGCAATTAACAAACGCACAAGCCACATCACAATCGTGGTATCTGAAAAGAAGGAGGGATAAGTAATGGGTCAAAAAGTACATCCAGTCGGATTGCGTATCGGAATCATTCGTGATTGGGAATCCAAATGGTACGCTGGCAAAGATTATGCAGACCTTTTACACGAAGACCTTAGAGTTCGTGAATACATCGCGAAACGCTTATCAGACGCTTCTGTTTCTAAGGTAGAAATCGAGCGTGCTGCTAACCGCATCAATATTACAATCCACACTGCTAAACCAGGTATGGTTATTGGTAAAGGTGGTACAGAAGTCGAAGCACTTCGTAAAGCTCTTAATGAGTTGACAAGTAAACGAGTTCACATCAATATCGTTGAGATCAAGAGAGCAGATCTTGATGCAAAATTGGTTGCTGAAAACATTGCTCGACAACTAGAAAACCGTGTTTCATTCCGCCGTGCTCAAAAGCAAGTTATCCAACGTGCTATGAGAGCTGGAGCAAAAGGAATTAAAACAATGGTATCTGGACGTCTTGGCGGTGCTGATATCGCCCGTGCTGAACATTACAGTGAAGGAACTGTTCCACTTCATACTCTTCGTGCTGACATCGACTATGCTCATGCAGAAGCGGACACAACTTACGGAAAGCTTGGAGTAAAAGTTTGGATCTACCGCGGAGAAGTCCTTCCTGCTAAGAAGAAAACTGAGGAAGGAGGAAAATAATCATGTTAATGCCTAAACGCGTTAAATATCGTCGTGAACATCGTGGAAAAATGCGCGGTCGCACTAAAGGTGGCGCAGAAGTAGCTTTCGGTGAATTCGGTTTGCAAGCTCTTGAAGCTTCTTGGATCACTAACCGCCAAATCGAAGCAGCTCGTATTGCGATGACTCGTTACATGAAACGTGGCGGTAAAGTTTGGATTAAAATCTTCCCTCACAAGCCATATACAGCAAAACCTCTAGAAGTCCGCATGGGTTCCGGTAAGGGGGCACCAGAAGGATGGGTAGCTGTTGTAAAACCAGGCAAGATCATGTTCGAAATTGCCGGCGTTTCTGAAGAAGTAGCTCGCGAAGCACTTCGTCTTGCATCACACAAGCTTCCAATTAAATGTAAGTTTGTAAAACGAGAAGAAATTGGTGGTGAATCAAATGAAAGCTAATGAAATCCGTGACCTTACCACTGCCGAAATAGAACAAAAAGTAAAATCTTTAAAAGAAGAGCTTTTCAACCTTCGCTTTCAATTAGCGACAGGACAACTTGAAAACACTGCTCGTATTCGCGAAGTTCGCAAAGCGATTGCTCGTATGAAAACCGTTATCCGCCAAAGGGAGATCGGTGTTAACAATCGATAATTGAGAGGAGGTTTGCAGAATGAGTGAACGCAACCAACGCAAAGTTTATACTGGACGTGTTGTTTCTGACAAAATGGATAAAACAATCACTGTAACAGTAGAAACTTATAAAAAACATTCACTTTACGGCAAACGCGTAAAATACTCTAAAAAGTTCAAAGCTCATGATGAGCAAAACGAAGCTAAGACTGGTGACGTAGTGCGTATTATGGAAACTCGTCCATTATCCGCAACAAAACGTTTCCGTCTAGTAGAAGTAGTAGAAAAAGCAGTTATTATCTAATTTATTAGTTCGGATTGATGTTTATTCCGAAGGGAGGTAACATAGATGATTCAACAAGAATCACGCTTAAAAGTTGCTGACAACTCTGGCGCACGTGAAGTTTTAACAATTAAAGTTCTTGGTGGTTCTGGCCGCAAGACAGCTAACATTGGTGATGTTATCGTTTGTACAGTAAAACAAGCAACACCAGGTGGCGTTGTTAAAAAAGGTGATGTTGTAAAAGCTGTTGTAGTACGCACAAAGAGTGGAGTACGTCGTAACGATGGATCTTACATTCGCTTTGATGAAAATGCTTGTGTAATCATTCGTGATGACAAAGGCCCACGTGGAACACGTATTTTCGGACCTGTTGCTCGCGAACTACGCGACAACAACTTTATGAAAATCGTATCTTTAGCTCCAGAAGTACTTTAATAAATATTTGATTCGGCCAGTCAAGGAGGTGCGATTGAAATGCATGTTAAAAAAGGCGATAAAGTAATGGTCATCACAGGTAAAGACAAAGGGAAAACTGGCACAGTACTTGCTGCATTCCCTAAGAAAGACCGAGTACTTGTTGAAGGTATCAACATCGTGAAAAAACACTCAAAACCTTCTCAAGCTAACCCTCAAGGTGGGATCATCAGTCAAGAGGCTGCTATTCACGTATCTAACGTGATGCCGGTTGACCCTAAGACTAACGAACCTACTCGTGTTGGATATAAAGTAGAAGACGGTAAAAAAGTACGTGTAACTAAAAAATCCGGTGAAGTTTTAGATAAATAGTTCTCATGAAGAAGGGAGGTACACGACATGAACCGCCTAAAAGAAAAATTCCAAAAGGAAATTTCTCCTGCTCTAATGAGCAAGTTCAATTACGAATCAGTAATGCAAGTACCAAAAGTTGAAAAAATCATCATTAACATGGGTGTTGGTGATGCTGTTCAAAATACAAAAGCACTTGATACTGCAGTTGAGGAATTAACTCTTATCGCTGGTCAAAAACCAGTTGTAACAAGAGCTAAGAAATCTATCGCAGGCTTCCGTCTTCGTGAAGGTATGCCAATCGGTGCAAAAGTTACATTACGCGGAGAGCGTATGTATGATTTCCTTGATAAATTAGTTTCTGTATCACTACCACGCGTACGTGACTTCCGCGGCGTTTCTAAAAAGGCATTCGACGGCCGTGGAAACTATACTCTAGGGGTTAAAGAACAGCTGATCTTCCCTGAAATTGATTATGATAAAGTATCAAAAGTACGTGGTATGGACATCGTTATCGTTACTACTGCGAACACAGATGAAGAATCTCGTGAACTTTTAACACAATTAGGAATGCCGTTCCAAAAGTAATCGCTAAAGGGAGGCGAAAACGTGGCTAAAAAATCAATGATAGTGAAACAAAAACGCACACCGAAACATGCGGTTCAAGCGTATACTCGCTGCGAACGCTGCGGACGTCCACATTCAGTCATCCGCAAGTTTAAATTGTGCCGTATTTGTTTCCGCGAACTCGCATACAAGGGTCAGATTCCTGGCGTTAAAAAAGCTAGCTGGTAAACCCCGAATTTGGGAAGGAGGTTAATTTAAATGGTTATGACAGATCCAATTGCAGATTTGCTTACTCGTATCAGAAACGCGAATATGGTTCGTCACGAGAAATTAGAAGTTCCTGCTTCTAACATCAAGAAAGAAGTTGCTGAAATTCTAAAACGTGAAGGTTTCGTTCGCGATGTAGAATACATCGAAGACAACAAGCAAGGAATCATCCGTATTTTCCTTAAGTACGGTTCAAATAACGAACGTGTTATCACTGGCTTGAAGCGCATCAGTAAACCAGGTTTACGTGTATATGCTAAAGCTAACGAAGTACCTAAAGTATTGAACGGTCTTGGTATCGCAATCGTGTCTACTTCTACCGGAGTATTATCCGATAAAGAAGCACGTGCGAAACAAGTCGGCGGCGAAGTACTAGCGTACGTTTGGTAATAAATCGACAGTGAATGGAGGTGCAACAGAATGTCCCGCGTAGGAAAAAAACCTATTGAAATTCCTTCTGGAGTAACAGTTACTCTAGACGGTAGTACTGTTACAGTTAAAGGACCTAAGGGAGAACTTTCCCGTACATTTAATCCTGAAATCACAATCAGCATCGAGGAGAATGTTGTTAACATTTCTCGTCCATCTGATGCGAAAGACCACCGCGCATTGCACGGTACGACTCGCGCTTTGATCGCTAACATGGTTGAAGGTGTATCTCAAGGATTCGAAAGAAAACTAGAACTTATCGGTGTAGGTTACCGTGCTCAAAAACAAGGTACGAAACTTGTATTGAACGTTGGATACTCTCATCCGGTAGAAATCGAGCCAGAAGCAGGAATCGAAATTGAAGTTCCTTCAAATACAAAGATTACTGTAAAAGGCACGAACAAAGAGCGCGTTGGTGCATTGGCTGCCAACATCCGCGACGTACGTCCACCAGAGCCGTATAAAGGCAAAGGTATTCGTTACGAAGGCGAAATGGTTCGCCGCAAAGAAGGTAAAACAGGTAAATAAGCCTCATAGGTAGAAGAAAGGAGTGACCTCAATGATTACTAAGCCAGATAAAAATATGACGCGTAAAAAGAGACATGCTCGTGTACGTGCTAAACTTAGCGGTACTGAGTCTCGTCCACGTTTAAACGTGTTCCGTTCTAACAAACATATCTATGCACAATTGATCGACGATCTTAATGGTGTAACGCTTGCTAGTGCATCTACGAAAGAAAATGACCTTGGACTAGAAGGTACAGCTAACCTAGAAGCAGCTAAAAAAATCGGCGAACTAGTAGCGAAACGTGCAGTTGAAAAAGGCGTAAAGTCCGTAGTATTCGACCGTGGTGGTTACCTTTATCATGGGCGTGTAAAAGCACTTGCTGATGCAGCTCGTGAAAACGGCTTAGAATTTTAATAGTAAAAGGAGGGACATATCAGATGCTTCGCATTGATGCTAACAAACTTGAATTAGAAGAACGCGTTGTAACCGTAAATCGTGTTGCGAAAGTTGTTAAAGGTGGACGTCGTTTCCGCTTTACTGCACTAGTTGTTGTCGGTGACAAGAACGGCCATGTTGGTTTTGGTACAGGTAAAGCACAAGAGGTGCCAGATGCAATCCGCAAAGCGATTGAAGACGCTAAGAAAAATTTGATCGAAGTGCCTACTGTCGGCGCTACAATCCCTCATGAAGTTGTTGGACGCTTCGGCGCTGGCCAAATCTTCATGAAACCTGCTTCTGCCGGTACAGGAGTTATCGCTGGTGGACCAGTTCGTGCGGTACTTGAATTAGCAGGTATCCACGACATTCTTTCTAAATCTTTAGGATCTAACACACCAATCAACATGGTGCGTGCGACTCTTAATGGATTGACTCAATTAAAACGTGCTGAAGAAGTAGCTAAACTTCGTGGTAAATCAGTAGAAGAACTGTTAGGATAAGGAGGGATTTAAGTGGCGGAAAAATTAACGATTACCCTCACTCGCAGCTTGATCGGTCGTCCGAATGATCAGCGTGAAACAGTTAAAGCCCTTGGGCTTCGTAAAGTTAATCAAACTGTTGAGCATCAAGACAATCCTGCTATCCGCGGTATGATCACTAAAGTTGCTCATCTTGTGACGGTTAAAGAACAATAATTTGATTCTTTTAAAACAAGGAGGTGCCAACAATGAAACTACATGAATTAAAACCTGCAGAAGGTTCTCGCAAAGAACGTAATCGTGTTGGTCGTGGTATCGGTTCTGGAAACGGAAAAACTTCCGGCCGAGGCCAAAAAGGTCAAAACTCCCGTTCAGGCGGTGGGGTTCGTCCTGGCTTCGAAGGTGGTCAAACACCTTTATTCCAACGTTTGCCTAAACGTGGATTCACGAACATCAACCGTAAAGATTACGCAATCGTAAACCTTGACACGTTAAACCGTTTTGAAGAAGGTACAGAAGTAACACCTGAGCTTCTTATCGAAACTGGTGTCGTGAGCAATGCAAAAGCAGGAATCAAAATTCTTGCTAATGGTAAAGTTGAGAAAAAGCTTACAGTAAAAGCTAACAAATTCTCCTCTGCTGCAAAAGAAGCTATTGAAGCTGCTGGCGGTCAAACTGAGGTGATTTAATGTTTCAGACAATCTCCAATTTTATGCGCGTGGGTGATATAAGACGAAAGATTATATTCACTCTTTTAATGTTGATTGTTTTCCGTATCGGGGTATTCATCCCGGTGCCATTTGTGAATGCCGAAGTACTAAAAATGCAAGATCAAGCTGGGCTCTTCGGCTTTCTAAACACCTTTGGCGGCGGTGCGTTAAAGAATTTCTCCATCTTCGCAATGGGGATTATGCCTTATATCACAGCATCGATCATCGTTCAGCTATTACAAATGGACGTTGTCCCTAAGTTTACTGAATGGTCCAAACAAGGCGAGGTCGGACGTCGCAAGTTAGCTCAGTTTACCCGCTATTTCACTATCATACTTGGTTTCATTGAAGCACTTGGAATGTCATATGGATTCAACAATATGGCAGGCGGTATGCTTATCGAAAGTTCTGGATTAGGAACGTACCTGTTAATCGCCTTGGTGTTGACAGCTGGTACATCCTTTTTAATGTGGCTTGGTGAGCAAATTACCTCTAAAGGTGTGGGCAACGGAATTTCTATCCTTATCTTTGCCGGGATCGTGGCTAGAATTCCAACTGCTGTAAACCAAATCTATGCACAGCAAATAGAGGGGGCAGGAGAGCAGCTTTTCCTAAAGATCGTTGTTCTTCTACTAATTGTTCTTGCTGTTATTGCGATTGTAGTCGGAGTTATCTTTGTACAGCAGGCGCTGCGCAAGATTCCGATTCAATATGCAAAACGTATAGTAGGCCGCAGTCCGGTTGGCGGACAATCAACACATTTACCTCTTAAAGTAAATGCTGCTGGGGTAATCCCAGTTATCTTTGCTGTTTCGTTCATCGTTACACCAAGGACCATCGCGACGTTCTTCGGCCAAAATGATGTAACATCAGCAATAGAGTATATTTTTGATTATACAAAGCCAGTGGGTATGCTAATTTATGTGGCTTTGATCATTGCTTTCTCTTATTTCTATGCATTCATTCAGGTTAATCCTGAACAGGTTGCAGAGAATCTGAAAAAACAGGGTGGGTATATCCCGGGAATTCGTCCTGGCAAAAACACACAAGACTATTTGACTCGTGTGCTTTACCGTTTGACTTTCTGCGGATCTATTTTCCTGGCGCTCATCGCCATCCTTCCAGTATTGTTCGTTAATTTTGCTGGACTACCATCTTCAGCACAAATCGGCGGAACAAGCTTACTGATCGTTGTCGGTGTTGCTCTGGAAACAATGAAACAATTAGAATCACAATTAGTAAAACGCCATTATAAAGGCTTTATTAAATAAGATTTAAGGTTTTAGGAACACGCTGCTGTTCCTGAAACCGGATTTAGATACTGAGGGGGAAATACGAGTGAACTTGGTACTAATGGGGCTTCCGGGTGCTGGTAAAGGTACTCAAGCCGACAAAATCGTAGCGAAATATGAAATCCCTCATATCTCAACCGGAGATATGTTTCGTGCTGCTATCAAGGGAGGCACGGAACTAGGATTACAAGCAAAATCTTTCATGGATAAAGGTGAATTGGTTCCGGATGAAGTAACTATCGGAATCGTTCGCGAACGTCTTAGCAAGGATGACTGCGTAAGAGGCTTCCTATTGGATGGCTTCCCAAGAACAGTTGCTCAAGCTGATGCGTTAGAAGGCATCCTGAAAGAGCTCGACAAACAAATGGATTTTGTCATCAATATCGAAGTCGATAAAGAGATATTGATGGAGCGCCTGACTGGCCGCCGCATTTGCAAGGACTGCGGTGCAACTTATCACCTCGTTTTCAATCCGCCTGCTGAAGAAGGCGTGTGCGACCGCTGCGGCGGGGAGTTATACCAGCGAGCAGATGATAATGCTGAAACGGTTCAAAATCGTCTGGATGTCAACATGAAACAAACGAAGCCTCTTCTGGACTTCTACAATGAGAAAGGCTACTTGCGAAATATCAATGGGCAGCAGGATATCAACGTAGTATTCGGTGAAATAGACGAATTACTCGGAGGCCTGTCCTAATGATCATTTGCAAGACCCCTCGTGAAATAGAGATCATGAAGGAAGCAGGTCGCATCGTTGCGGTAACTCACAAAGAATTGCAGAAGCATATTGTTCCAGGCATTACAACTGGTCAGCTGGATGTAATTGCTGAAAAAATAATAAGCGAACATGATGCAATTCCATCCTTTAAGGGGTATAATGGGTTTCGTGGCAGCATCTGTGCTTCGGTCAATGACGAATTAGTCCACGGGATTCCTGGGGATCGCGCCCTGAAAGATGGAGATATCATCAGCATTGATATCGGTGCAAAGTATAAAGGCTATCATGGTGATTCTGCTTGGACGTATCCTGTTGGTAAAATAAATGAAGAAACCCAAAGGCTGCTAGATGTTACAGAAGAGTCTCTCTATCTGGGCTTGAAAGAAGCTAAGCCAGGCGAACGTCTCTCGAACATCTCCCATGCGATCCAAACCTATGTGGAAGCAAACGGTTTTTCTATCGTTCGTGAGTATGTCGGACACGGTGTTGGTCAAGACTTACATGAGGAGCCTCAAATTCCTCATTATGGACCTCCAAACAAAGGTCCACGCCTGAAACCTGGCATGGTACTTGCAATTGAACCGATGGTGAATGCAGGCAGCAGATATGTGAAAACATTGGCTGATAACTGGACTGTTGTGACTGTTGATGGAAAGATGTGTGCTCATTTTGAACATACAATCGCCATTACGGAAACAGGCTATGAAATCCTGACTAAAGCCTGATTAAGGGTGATGATGTTGAAGAAGTCTGATTCGACTCCTGTATTAGGGCAGGCTGCCTTCATACGCAATGGAAGAGATGCAGGGCAAGCTGTGATTATAATTGATCACATGGATGACCGGTTTGTTTTGGTGGCTGATGGCCACAAATGCAAATTCGATTCTCCAAAAAAGAAAAACATTCACCATCTTGAATTGTATGGCTATGTTTCTCCAGAAGTTCAAAGAAGTATTCAGCAAACAGGACAGGTCACGAATGGCAAGCTTAGGCATGCTGTTGCGAAAGTATTGGAAAAGGTCCTGGAAGATGGAAAGAAGGGAGTAGAGTTCCATGGCGAAAGACGATGTAATTGAAGTAGAGGGCACAGTGGTTGAGACTTTGCCAAACGCGATGTTTAAGGTAGAATTAGAGAATGGCCATACTGTACTGGCTCACGTATCTGGTAAAATCCGTATGCATTTCATCCGCATTTTACCTGGTGATAAAGTAACGGTTGAGCTTTCTCCATACGACCTTACTCGTGGCAGAATTACGTATCGATATAAATAATCTTATGCACTCCGTACTATTAAGGAGGTTAGAACAAGATGAAAGTAAGACCATCCGTTAAGCCGATCTGCGAAAAATGCAAAGTTATCCGCAGAAAAGGTAAAGTAATGGTTATCTGTGAAAATCCTAAACATAAACAAAAACAAGGTTAATATTTGAAGGAGGTGCGCTTGTACAATGGCACGTATTGCTGGTGTGGATATTCCACGTGATAAACGTATTGTCATTTCATTGACTTACATTTTCGGTATTGGGAAAAATACAGCTCAAAAAGTTCTTGCGGAAGCTGGTGTATCTGAAGATACTCGCGTTCGTGATTTAACTGATGAAGAATTAGGTAAAATCCGTGATATCATCGACAAATTGAAAGTTGAAGGGGATCTTCGTCGTGAAACTTCCCTAAACATCAAACGTCTAATGGAAATCGGAAGCTACCGTGGCCTTCGCCACCGTCGTGGATTGCCTGTTCGCGGACAAAACACAAAAAACAACGCTCGTACTCGTAAAGGTCCTCGTAAGACTGTAGCGAACAAGAAAAAATAATTAGTAAAGGAGGTTCCTTCTTAAATGGCACGTAAAACAAATACTCGTAAACGTCGTGTGAAAAAGAATATCGAAGCTGGTATTGCACACATTCGTTCTACTTTCAACAATACAATCGTAACAATCACTGATGTTCACGGAAATGCAATTTCCTGGTCTTCTGCTGGTGCGCTTGGATTCAGAGGTTCTCGTAAATCTACTCCATTCGCAGCTCAAATGGCAGCTGAAACTGCAGCTAAAACTTCCATCGAACATGGTTTGAAAACTCTAGAAGTAACAGTTAAAGGTCCTGGTGCAGGTCGTGAAGCTGCTATCCGTGCTCTTCAAGCTGCAGGTCTTGATGTAACTGCAATCAAAGACGTAACTCCAGTACCTCATAACGGATGCCGTCCGCCAAAACGTCGCCGTGTTTAATTTTTCTGTATATTTTTTGTATCCTTGTCAATAATGGGATATGATATGATGTTTCGTTCATACAGAAATGATGAATCCAGTTGTTGTGCACAATCGGGAACGTAAACATGGGGGAATTTCGGTAAGATCATTCGAACCGGGATTTCGACGTTTTGAAGGAGGGTATATTTGAATGATCGAAATTGAAAAACCAAAAATTGAAACGGTTGAGATCAGCGATGATGCCAATTTTGGGAAGTTTGTCGTAGAACCACTTGAGCGTGGATATGGTACAACTTTGGGTAACTCCTTACGTCGTATCCTATTATCTTCACTCCCTGGTGCTGCTGTCACATCTATTCAAATAGATGGCGTACTGCATGAATTTTCAACAATTGAAGGCGTCGTTGAAGATGTAACATCCATCATCTTAAATATCAAAAAGCTTGCTCTGAAGATCTATTCAGATGAAGAAAAGACGCTTGAAATTGATGTACAGGGTGAGGGAGTTGTAACAGCAGCTGATATTACCCATGATAGTGATGTAGAAATCTTAAACCCTGGATTGCACATCGCGACTCTTGGTAAAAATGCTAACTTCCGTATGCGTCTTAATGCAAAACGCGGTCGTGGTTATACACCAGCCGATCAAAATAAACGTGAGGATCTTCCTATCGGTGTGATTCCTATCGACTCCATTTATACACCAGTATCTCGTGTAAACTATCAAATTGAGAATACTCGTGTTGGACAGATGACGAATTATGATAAACTTTCGCTTGATGTCTGGACAGATGGAAGCATCGGCCCTAAAGAAGCTATTTCCTTAGGTGCAAAGATCTTAACAGAGCATTTGAATATCTTTGTTGGTTTGACTGACGAAGCTCAAAACGCGGAAATCATGGTTGAAAAAGAAGAAGATCAGAAGGAAAAAGTCCTTGAGATGACGATTGAGGAATTGGATCTTTCCGTTCGTTCTTACAACTGCTTGAAACGTGCTGGCATTAATACTGTCCAGGAGCTTGCTAACAAAACAGAAGAAGATATGATGAAAGTGCGTAATTTGGGTCGCAAGTCTTTAGAGGAAGTCAAAGCTAAGTTAGAAGAACTTGGATTAGGCTTACGCAAAGACGATTGATTCTATCAATAAATGAAAATCCTTATAGATAACTTCAACAAAGGAGGGAAACTTCATGGCTTACAGAAAGTTAGGTCGTACAAGCGCTCAACGTAAAGCAATGCTTCGTGATTTAGCAACTGATCTTATCATCAGTGAGCGTATCGAAACTACTGAAACTCGCGCGAAAGAATTGCGTTCAGTTGTTGAAAAAATGATTACTCTTGGTAAACGCGGTGATTTGCATGCGCGTCGTCAAGCTGGGGCATTCATCCGTAAAGAGATTGCTAACGCTGAAACAAACCAAGATGCACTTCAAAAACTTTTCGCTGACATCGCTCCTCGCTATGCTGAGCGTCAAGGTGGATACACTCGTATCATGAAAATGGGTCCTCGCCGCGGCGACGGTGCACCAATGGTGATCATCGAGTTAGTTTAATAGTAAAACACAACTAGGGCAGGACAGTTAGTGGATTTAACTGCTTTCTTGCCCTTTTTGTTTAAATGCATAACGATAGAAGTTCTAAAGCTTAACGAGCGTTATGATGAGCGCTTCTTTTTGAGATCCATTACAGATCTCCCAAGTGTCTCGTTTAGCTCATGCGCCTCCTTCCTCCTCCAATGAGAGGAGTTCTTGAACAGGACAGGGAAAGTATATCTTTTTCTGGATGGGGGTGCAGGCTTTTTTCTATTTGGAGAACTTTTTTTAAATGCGATTTTGTCATATAAGAGATTGAGATAAGCTGAGATTAGGGGAGGAAAGAAAATTGGGCAATAAGCTGATTGAAATCAAGAATGTTTCTTTCCGTTATTATGAACAGGAGCAATATGCATTGAATGATATTTCATTCGATGTTTATGAAGGAGAATGGCTGGCTGTTGTGGGTCATAATGGTTCAGGCAAATCTACTTTGGCTAAAATGCTCAATGGACTTCATTTTCCGGAAAAGGGAAAGGTCATGGTCAATGGAATGATTTTATCTGAAGAAACTGTTTGGGATATCCGCAGGGAAATCGGTATGGTCTTCCAAAACCCTGATAACCAGTTTGTTGGAACAACAGTGCAAGATGATGTGGCTTTTGGCTTAGAAAACAATGGAATCGAAAGAGATCTTATGGTCAAAAGAGTCTCCGATGCACTTGTAAAAGTCGGAATGGTTGATTTTCTTGATCAAGAGCCGCACCATCTTTCAGGCGGCCAGAAGCAGCGTGTGGCCATAGCAGGCATTCTAGCATTGCAGCCGGGCGTCATCATCCTCGATGAAGCCACGTCCATGCTGGACCCGCGCGGCCGCGAAGAGGTTCTTTCCACCATCCGCGACTTGAAGAATGAAACCAATATGACGGTCATTTCGATCACCCATGACTTGGAAGAGGCAGCTAAAGCCGACCGGATCATCGTCATGAATCATGGACAAGTATTCAAAGAAGGACATCCTTCAGATATTTTTAAATTAGAAGAGGAATTGATCGCTCTTGGCCTCGATATTCCATTCCCTATCAAATTGCAGAGGGCATTGGAAAGAAACGGGGTCCAACTGGAGGATCAATACTTAACAGAAGAAGAGTTGGTGAATTCATTATGGACATCTCGTTAAATCATGTAGAGTACCGCTATCAAGCCGGCACTCCTTTTGAGAGGCTTGCTGTGCATGATGTGAATTTTTCCATTCCTTCTGGCACATTCATGGCAATCATCGGACATACCGGTTCAGGAAAGTCGACTATCCTTCAGCACTTGAATGCCCTTCTAAAACCGACAAAAGGGAATGTGGCCATCGGCGAACGTGTTATATCTTCTGATAAAAAAGAAAAGCATTTGCGCCCCATCCGCCAAAAAGTCGGGATTGTCTTTCAGTTTCCAGAACATCAGCTCTTTGAGGAAACAGTGGAAAAGGATATCTGTTTTGGTCCAATGAACTTTGGCGTTTCTGAACAGGAAGCGAAGGAGAGAGCAAGTGAGCTCATTCAGCTTGTTGACCTTCCTTTGGAAATCCTTAAAAGATCTCCGTTCGATCTTTCCGGCGGACAAATGCGGCGGGTTGCGATTGCGGGCGTTTTGGCCATGAATCCGGAAGTCCTCGTTTTGGACGAGCCGACTGCAGGACTCGACCCTAGAGGACGTAAGGAGATTATGGATATGTTCTATCGGATCCATAAAGAAAAGGGCCTCTCGACTGTATTGGTGACCCACAGCATGGAAGATGCCGCATCTTACGCCGATCAGATTATCATCATGCATAAGGGGCAGGTCAAAAGGCAAGGAAGTCCCCGTGAGATCTTTTCCAATCCGGAAGAGTTGTTGAACCTCGGTCTGGATGTACCGGATGTGGTGAAATTCCAGCATACCTTTGAACAGAAAATTGGCGCCAAGATAGGCGATATTTGTCTGACGGTTGAGGAATTGTCTGCAGCCATTGCCAGCTGGCAAAGGAAACGGGGTGAGGGCTTATGATGGAGAAAATGATTTTCGGGCGTTATGTACCCGTAGAGTCCCTGATCCATCGACTCGATCCGCGTGCCAAGCTCTTATTTGTATTTGCTTATATCTGCATCGTTTTCTTGGCCAATAATACTGCGACCTATGCCGTCTTGTTGGTTTTCACAATGGCTCTCATCTTAATATCAAGGATTCCCATCATATTCTTGATCAATGGATTAAAGCCGATATTCCTGCTCATCATCTTTACCTTTTCACTGCATCTGTTCTTTACAGAGGGTGGGAAACTTTTGTTCCAATTCAGCTTCATTCACATTTATGAAGAAGGGCTCAGGCAGGGGATATTCATTTCACTGAGATTCATGCTCTTGATTTTCGTAACCTCTCTCCTGACCCTTACGACTTCTCCAATCGCCATCACGGATGGACTGGAGAGTATCTTGAATCCATTTAAACGGATCAAGTTCCCGGTTCATGAATTGGCCCTGATGATGTCGATCTCGCTTCGTTTCATTCCGACGCTGATGGATGAGACAGACAAAATCATGAAGGCTCAGACAGCAAGGGGCGTCGATTTTTCAAGCGGCCCCATTAAGGACAGAATTAAAGCAGTTGTTCCATTGTTGATCCCGTTGTTTGTCAGCTCTTTCAAACGTGCCGAGGAACTGGCGATTGCCATGGAAGCCCGTGGATATCGGGGCGGCGAGGGGCGGACGAAATACAGGCTCCTCAAATGGTCCGGAGCTGATACAGGTGTATTCGTCTTTCTAGCCATCTTAGTGGCCTTGCTCGTCTACTTAAGGTCTTAACGGAGGTTTTTGGCCATGCAGCGCTATAAATGCATCATCGCTTACGATGGAACCAACTTCTCAGGCTATCAGATTCAGCCGGAGGGGCGTACAGTCCAAGGCGAGCTGGAAAAGGCATTAGGGAAGCTTCATAAACAGCAGGCAGTCAAAGTCACCGGCTCCGGCCGGACGGATGCAGGAGTGCATGCAAAAGGTCAGGTCATCCATTTTGACTCGCCGTTGAATATTCCCGAAGACCGGTGGGTGAAGGCACTCAACAGCATGCTGCCGGACGATGCAGGCATTCTTTCTGTGGAGAAGGCATCACCGGACTTCCATGCCAGGTTCTCAGCTGTCGGCAAGGAATACCGATATAAAATTAGTCTCGGACGCACCAAAGATCCGTTTAACCGCAACTATGTTTGTCCATTTCCTTTTGCGCTTGACTGGAAGGCGATGGAGGAGGCTGCATCCCATTTAATCGGGACGCACGACTTTACAAGCTTCTGCTCCGCCAAATCGGAAGTAGAGGATAAAGTGAGGACCATCCACTCCATCAAGCTTTTTGAAAGCGGGGAAGATGAAATAACATTTCAATTCATCGGCAATGGATTTCTATATAATATGGTTCGGATTTTGACCGGAACGATACTTGAAGCAGGCTCTGGAAAAATAAATCCAAATGATCTTCCAAAAATTTTAAATTCCAAAAATCGCGATATGGCAGGCAAAACCGCGCCAGCAAAGGGACTTTATTTGTGGAAAGTTTTCTATGACAACTAAACCAGGTGTAACATCCTGTTGACATTAGGTTTTAAACAGGTTAATATATCATATGGTATGTATTTAACCCCACGGTGAGCCCCGGAAGACTTATTCGTGATTAAAATAAATACAGCATTATTTAGGAGGTAACACTTATGCGTACTACGTATATGGCAAAAGCAACTGAAGTAGAACGTAAATGGTATGTTATTGACGCTGAAGGTAAAACTTTAGGACGTCTTGCAAGCGAAGTAGCATCTATCTTACGCGGTAAAAACAAACCAACATTTACACCACATGTTGATACAGGTGACCACGTGATCATCGTAAATGCATCTAAAATCGAATTGACTGGTAAGAAATTAACTGACAAGATCTACTACCGTCACAGTAATTTCCCAGGTGGATTAAAGACTCGTACAGCTCTTGAAATGCGTACGAACTACTCCGAAAGAATGCTTGAGCTTGCTATCAAAGGCATGCTTCCAAAAGGTTCTTTAGGCCGTCAAATGATCAAGAAATTGCATGTATATGCTGGTGCAGAACATAATCAACAAGCTCAAAAACCAGAAGTTTACGAACTTCGCGGATAATTAATAAGGGAGGGAAATATCTTGGCACAAGTTCAATATATCGGCACAGGTCGTCGTAAAAGTTCTGTAGCGCGTGTACGTCTAGTACCGGGCGAAGGAAAAATCGTCATCAATGATCGTGAAGTAGAAAACTACATCCCATTCGCGACTCTTCGCGAAGTAATCAAACAACCTCTAGTAGCTACTGAAACACTAGGAAGCTACGATGTTCATGTTAACGTTAACGGTGGTGGATTCACTGGTCAAGCTGGAGCAATCCGTCACGGAATCGCTCGTGCGCTTCTTCAAGTAGATCCAGAATTCCGCGGAAATCTTAAGCGCGCTGGACTATTAACTCGTGATGCACGTATGAAAGAGCGTAAAAAATACGGTCTTAAAGGTGCTCGTCGTGCGCCTCAGTTCTCAAAACGTTAATTTTTCGTACAACCTTTTGTACATCCAAAACCTCGTCCGAATCCTCGGCCGGGGTTTTTTGCTGTTTAATGGGGAATTGACAAAAATCGGGGAGTGCCTGTGCTCTCCGATTTTTATTTGAGCGGCAAGCGGCAGCTGCTGAGGGCGATTTGCTCCGTACTTTGCGGCGGCACCGGAGCACTTTTGCAGTTAACCGCTCAACTTTTGGAGCTGACCGAGGCACTTTCGAGGTTAACCCCTCAACTTTTGGCCCTAACCGCTCAACTATCCATATTTGTGAGGAAACTAATGTGGTTTACAGGCAGGATGCCGCTTTGGCCGGGAGTGCTGCGAGGCTGTGAGCAGTTTGCTCCCCACTTTGCGGCGGAACCGGCCCACTTTTGGGATTTATCTCGCAACTTTTGGCCTTGACCAACGCACTTTCGCAGCTAACCGCTCAACTTTCGGCCATAACCGCCCCACTATCCTTTTTCTGGGATTTGAACTTTTGATTTTGCATCTGACTACCACTATTCCTGATCCAGCTCCGCCTCCTAGAGGCTGGGAGACTTCGCTCAGCACACTTACGATAAGTCATCATCGATTCGCAAAGCTCATCGTGATTCCTTTATCTCGTGGTGCTGCGCTCCAGTCTCTACGCCTCTAATACTTTTTCGCTGGCGAAAAAGTACTCGATCAGTCGGCTCCGCTTTTCTTTGTCCAGCTCCAGCGCCTAGCCCCTCGAGTCATAAGCCGCACCTCTACGGAAATCAGGATTTCCTTCGAGTTCCGTCTTATGCTGGTCGGGGCTGATCAAGGCGCTTCCGCTTTTCTTACTTGGTAATGATTGATAGTCCATTTTCTGTATCATTCCTTTTCGTTCGTTGAAAAATACGTGAAAGGGGTTGAGTTAGGATGAACGTGATCACTACGTTTAATTCGAAGAGAAGAGAAAAACAAATCAAGCATGAGCGGAGCCTTTTAAAGGAGCTTTCTATACAGTTGTTATCGAAGAGTGTGCAGAAATATTTTGGCGGCATACGCATGCAGGGAGGCGTGTTCCTTCAGCAGGGGCTGGAAGAGGGCTGCTATGATGTGGCTATTGAAGCCTATTTATTAGGCGCCCAGTTCAGCCGTTTTGCCGGGCTTTATGAAGAAAAAAGGCAAATTCAAGCGCGCTGTGAAAAGGAAATGAAGCATTTAATTGATACACTTTTTAATTTTTGGCTTTACTGGGGGAAGATCGGGGAAGAAATTGTGTTTAATGATTCTCTGTATTTTTCCTGTGAAGGCTTTATTGAATATTGGTGGAATGAAGGGTTCACAAAGGCAGATAAACGGAGAAAAATGAGATTGCATTAGGTCCAGGTTCTAATTTCCGTTCTTGTCCCATATGTTTTTCATAGGGAATCGAGGAAGGGATGGAACGGGATGAAGAGAAAGTTGAAGATTGGCGCCTTCGTTGCCGGTGCAATCATCTTGATTTTACTTTTCCAGTACAAAGTCATGGAAAACCATTCGTGGAAATCATGGAATTTGCCCCTCTCCGGTAAAATCATCTACTTGGATGCAGGGCATGGGGGTCCGGATGGCGGTGCAGGAGATCAAGATGCGCTGGAGAAAGATATTGCTTTGAAGATCACATTGAAGGTTAGGGATTACTTGCAGCAGCAGGGAGCAATGGTCATTTTGACCAGGGAAGAAGATGTGGATTTAGCCGATAAGGGAACAAAAGGCTATAGCAGAAGAAAAACAGAGGATCTGAAGAAGCGTTTGGCCCTTATCAACAGCTCGGAAGCGGATTTATTCATCAGCATCCATCTGAATTCAATTCCTGCGCCTCAATGGAGCGGTGCACAGACGTTCTTTGCTCCGCAGTATGAAGAAAATAAAAGGGCTGCGAAGTTCATTCAGGATGAGTTTGTTAAGAATCTGAAGAATACAAATCGAGAAGCGAAGGCGATCAACAGCGTTTATATATTAAAATATGCTAAAAAACCTGGCGCCCTTGTAGAAGTAGGCTTCTTATCCAATCCTGCAGAAAGAACCAATCTCAAGAAAGACGGCTATCAGGAAAAATTGGCCGTATCTATTTATAACGGAATCATGAGATATTTTACAAAGGAATCTGACTTGAAATAACCAGCCATGAACAGCTGGTTATTTATTTTGCAAAATCATGAAGTGTTCAGACAATCGTTATTAGGATTCGTATGTTATACTGTAAGAGAATTGTAAACGAATACAAGGAAGGTGTCTGCTGTGTTAACGGAACAAACCATTTATGATTTGCTTAAGGATTTGCAAGATCCTTTTTTACATAAGAGCTTCGGTGAACTCGAATCGATTGAAGAAATTAAAGTTAAAGAAGAGAAAAAGCATGTCAGTGTTAAAGTGCTTTTGGCGAAAACTGGCACAGGCGAACAGCTTCAGCTCCAAGGGAAGATTGTTGAGCTTATTAAAAATGCAGGGGCTGAAACAGTCGGAATCCGCTTCGGTGAACTTCCTGAATCCGTGCTTGCGCGCTATCGCGAAAGCCTCGCAGCTAACGGAAATGATGGCGGTCTATTATCACCTGCCAGCAAAACCACTTTCATAGCTATTGCAAGTGGAAAAGGCGGCGTCGGTAAATCTACTGTCTCCGTCAACCTGGCTGTATCATTGGCGCGCCAAGGCAAGAAAGTTGGACTAGTCGATGCTGACATTTATGGATTCAGTGTTCCGGATATGATGGGAATCATGAAACGCCCAGTCGTTCGCGGAGAGAAGATCATCCCTGTTGAACGCTTTGGGGTAAAAGTTATTTCCATGGGCTTCTTCGTTGAAGATAATGCTCCTGTCATCTGGAGGGGGCCGATGCTCGGCAAAATGCTCAACAACTTCTTTACGGATGTTGAATGGGGAGAACTGGACTACTTATTGCTTGATCTGCCTCCTGGAACAGGGGATGTAGCATTGGATCTGCATACAATGCTCCCTCACTGTAAAGAGATCATCGTAACGACTCCGCATCCAACAGCTGCGTTTGTTGCTGCAAGAGCGGGTGCGATGGCGCTTCGTACTGAACATGAAATCATCGGTGTGGTAGAAAATATGTCCTTCTTTGAGAGCCAGCTGACTGGGGAAAGAGAATACGTATTTGGTGAAGGCGGAGGCAAGAAGCTTGCTGAAGAGCTTCGCACGGAACTGCTTGGCCAGCTTCCACTGCAGCAGCCTGATTGGAATGAAGAAGATTTTGCACCATCCGTTTATGCGGAAGACCATAAACTCGGTAAAATTTATCATGACATCGCAGGAAAAGTCATCGATATCTTAACTAAATAAAAGGAAGAGGCAGCCGAACGATTAGGCTGCCTCTTTCTATTTTTCAAAGCATCTGAAACAAGGACGCTTCCGCTTTTCTAATTAAGAAGACGATTGTCCCTGTTGACCTTGCTGGCCTTGCTGTCCTTGTTGTCCCTGGCCGCCTCCCTGGCTTTGCTGCTGACCTTGCTGATTTTGGCCGCCGCTCTTCATATCCTGCGACGCTTTCATCAATAAGGCTTGTATCTTTGTCTTAAAGAGCGGGTTATCGACGGTTTCCAGGATGACTGTCTGGAGGTGCTCGCGGTATTCCTTGCTTTTCAAGGTTTGAAGAACTTCCTTCTGATAATCCGGGTCTTTCATTAAATCAAGCATGAGTCCTTGATATTCCGGGTCTTTCATTAGATCCTTCAATAATTTCTCATCTTGCTTCTTCATGCTTTTTGCCATGGCTTCCGTAAATTTAGGATCTTCGAAAGCTTTTTTCCAGAATTCTGCTCCCTTATCAGAAGTCAGTGTTTTCTCAATGGTATCCGTAACGACACTTTGGTCCATTATGAGTTCCTGCTTCATTTTCTCATCAGACATGACGTCTTGAATGGCTTTTTTTCCATCGTCCGTCTTGAGTATATCAACGATCATTTTCTTTGTTTGGTCATAATCCATCTGTCCGCTGCTGCCTGTATCGCTGCCTCCGGAACAGGAAGATAATAAAAATAAAGAAGATGCGAGGAGCAGAAGGTACATTTTTTTCATAAAAAAGCTCCTTTCTAATCAGCTATCCATACTGTTAATATGGGATTTTGTGAAATATTTATGCACAACTATTGCAAGTCCTAGATTTTTCAAACTCTGGTTGGTACAATCTAATAAGTGAATTTTTTATTAACTATTGGGGGACAAATATTGTGACCATCCGAAATTGGATCAGACTGTTTTTTTCAACATTATTTGTTGGGGGAGTCACAGCTGGAATTATAGGATTTATCGTAAGATGGAATGAATTTGCGCCGCTTTTTAAAAATGGCGAAATCGGCCAAATATTTTCAGTCTTAGTATGGTTGATAGGCATCGGTTTTACATTCAGTGTCATAAGCCAGATGGGATTTTTCGCTTATTTAACGATTCATCAATTTGGATTAAGGATGTTCAGGTCCTTATGGAACCCGGTTCAGCTTCTTGTGATCGCACTTGTCATATTCGATTTGGTGTATTTCCGCTTCCAGGCTTTCGCCAAGAACGGAGAAAGCATCCTTCCTTATATTTTGCTTGCCGTGTTAATCATTGTTGTTGCAATTGCAACGTCATGGATAAAATCCAAGCAAACGAATAAAAACACATTCATTTCTGCCATGTTCTTTATGATCGTTGTAACGGTCCTTGAATGGCTTCCGGTATTGACAGTAAATGAAAAAAGCTGGCTTTATCTCATGCTTTTCCCGCTGTTGGCATGCAACGCCTATCAGATCCTGGTATTGCCGAAATATAACCAACTGTCCCAAGAGCAGATGGAGAAGAAGAGAAATGCGGTGTCTAAATAACAAAAAAGAGAATCCAACAGGTTTTCCTGTGGATTCTCTTTTTTATGGCTAAATGCATTAGCAATTTTACGAAAAAGACTTTGTTATTGGATTAGTGTGGTTTTAACCTTTCCGTTTGAAAGCATATCCGAAACAGAAACGAGCTCACCTTTTTTCTTGAGCTGCGAAATAATATTCGGCAGTGCCACTGCAGTCTGTTTAGCGGAGTCGGATGCGTGGAATAATAGAATGTCCCCTTGGTCAGCTCCTTGAACATTTTGAATGATTTTCTCTACCCCAGGGCTTTTCCAGTCGTTTGAATTGATGCTCCAGTGGACAACTGTAAACCCGACCGAATCGGCTGCTTTTAACGTTTTCTTATCAAAATGGCCGGTTGGAGAGCGTAATAGTTTTACTTTTTTGAGGTTCAGCTTTTGAAATACCTCTTGTGAACGCATCATATCCCTGCGGATTTCCGGTTCATCCATTTCTGTATATTCTTTATAGGCATATCCAAGGCTGCCGATTTCATAGCCCTGCTTCACAATCCTCTGAACGAGATCCGGATGGCGTTCAGCCCAAGCACCCGACAGAAAAAAGGTCGCTGACTTCACCTTGCTCTTTTCAAGAGTATCAAGAATTGGAGCGGCCTGGACATCGCCCCATCCGATATTAAATGTTAAAGCAATACCCTTCTCGCCTTGATACACCGCTTTAGGTCCTGCCGACGTTGAGAAAACAGGATAATATCCAGCACTTTCACTATAAAGAAATAAGGCCGTAAAAAACGAAATCATGACTACCAGCAAAGTGGTCTTTACTTTGCGGGCATTTAATATAACAAAGAAATTCATACTACTCCTCCTGTCAGACTCATCCTATTACATCCTATGACATGTCCTAAATAAAATATGACCATACATATTTTCTTTCATTAATGGAAAAAACTACAAATACTTCAAACAAGGGGTGAAAGCAGTTGTTAGGATTACTGATACAAGAAAAAGAAAGACAAGAAATTCAATACCTGTTGAAAAGAGAAATGGATGAAATCCTTTTTGATCTGAAGGACTCGAGAATCGATCATATTGTAAAAAGGGCAATGGAGGAAAGATATAAGATATTGTTCAACCTTTTTACAAGGGTGGCGCCGCATACAGAGTGCGTGAAATACATCCTTGCCAGCAATACTAAGAAAAAGGAAATGTAGAATCACGAGGATGAGACCGTTGTGGTTTAGGGCAAAAAACTTTGTCAGCGAAAAACTTTTTTAAAAAGTGAAAGAAAGTTATTGACGGTGAAACATTATCTTGGTATATTAATAAACGTCGCTGATGACGAAACACTTTTGAAAAACAAATGAAAAAAACTTGTTAAAAAAGTTGTTGACTTCACAAACGACGCATGGTAAATTAATAAAGTCGCTTCTGAGAGACGAAAGCGAAATTGATCTTTGAAAACTGAACAAAACAAAACGTCAACGTTAATCTATTTTTTAAAAAATCGAGCTAATCAAGCTTGAAACTTTGTGGCTTTGAGCCAACAATTTTTCGGAGAGTTTGATCCTGGCTCAGGACGAACGCTGGCGGCGTGCCTAATACATGCAAGTCGAGCGGATTGA